>JAUZQT010000115.1 GCA_030950825.1 Mariprofundaceae bacterium
GTTGCTTTAAAGTGCATCCCTGAAAGCACTACAGAAGAGCAGAGCAGTCTGCTGCAAGAGGTGAAGAATCACGCATCCTTGCCGGTAAACCCCTATATCCTCCCCTTCTCTGATGTATTTGCCGATCAAGGCTATTCTGTACTGGTACTACCGTTGGCCGACACCTCCTTGCAAGAGGTGATAAGCGATGGTGGGGTGGAAAAACCTCTGATTCTGCTGCGCCAACTGGCCAACGGACTCTATGCCCTGCATAAAAATGAGAAGTGGCACGGAGACCTGAAACCAGCCAATGTGCTGATGTTCAAAGAAACAAGTCAAGGGGAAATGCAGTTTACCCCGAAACTCGCTGACTTTGGTGTGCAGGGCACCACTCCCTCCTACGCTGTATCGAAAAGCTTCCCTTCAGCCAACAGTTCCCTTAATGACAAAAAGGCCTGGGATGCCTTTGCTCTGGGTGTCATCGGCTTTCAACTTTTTACTGGCACGTTGCCAGAGAAGCTGAAAAAACAGCGAACGTTGCAGGATTGGGGTGGCCTTACCGCAGGCGACCGTAAGGAGCTGCAAGATGGCTACCAAAACCTCATCACACCTCAGAATCAACAGCATCTTGCCCATCTGCTGGATCAGAATTCAATTTCGCGCATCAACGCTCTGAACCAGTTTGCCCGCGACGAGAATGATCTACCCACCTCCATTATCATTATACCATCCAAACAAGCCTATAAATGCCAGCAACCGACTGCCAGCAGATCGACCAGTGATCTTTCTTATACGAGCAATAGTAGAGAAGAAAAAAAGGATGTTGTTGAAAAGGAAGCTGTTAAAAAGGGATCTGTGAAACCTGCAAAAAATAAGAAATTATTGATGCCTATATTGCTTATTATTGTGATAGTAATAGCTGGGGTAATGATGCTGCCACAATTTCCTGCACATCAAACAAAACAAATCGAAGCGGCACAGCAAGCGTTGATGCAAAACCAAGTGCAAAAGCAGGATGATGAGAAGGCGAGGAGATTAGCTGCAGAAAAGGCGGAAGCAGCTAAAGTAAAGCTATTGGGGAAGCAACGGCTCGCAGAAGAGCAGGGTCAGAAAGAAGCTCAAAAGAAGGCAGAGGAAAAGGCGTGGAAGTTAGCTGTAGAAAAGGCGGCAGCAGCTAAAGTAAAACTATTGGAGAAGCAACGGCTCGCAGAAGAGCGAGGTTGGAAAGTGGTTGGCGAGGAGCGTGTGTTTGATGGCATCACTTTTGTTTGGATACCACAGGGGGAGTTTATGATGGGCAGTGACAGTAGTGGTTCTTCCGATGAAAAACCAGTCCATAAGGTGCGTTTCAAGCAGGGTTTCTGGATGGGGAAATATGAAGTGACGCAAGCGCAGTGGCAGGCCGTGATGGAGGAAAATCCCCGCTATTTTACGAACGACAGTCATCCCATGGAGGGGATGTCATGGGGTCATATTCAGAAGTTTATTCACAGCTTGAATGGTCTGACTGGCAAGCGCTTTAGATTGCCTACGGAAGCAGAGTGGGAGTATGCAGCTCGTGCAGGGAGTACGTCGAAATATTCATGGGGCGACCGCGTAAGCAGTAATAAAGCAAATTGTAAAGGCTGTGGCAGTCGGTGGGATAATAGCAAGACAGCCCCAGTGGGCTCATTCAAGCCAAATAGTTTTGGTTTATATGATATGAATGGCAATGTGTGGGAATGGGTGGAAGACTGTTACCATGATGATTACAATGAAGCCCCTACAGATGGTGGCGCTTGGCGCAACGGTAACTGCGGTAAGCGTGTTTTACGCGGCGGCTCTTGGGGCTATTTTTCGTTCGATATGCGTTCGGCTAACCGCCACAGGAATTCGATTGATGCTCGAAACAACAATAATGGCTTTCGTCTCGTCCAAGATAATTAGCCTTTTTACTCTTTATTTTCCTCCCTTTTCAAAGAGAGAGAGGGGAACAAAGTGATGAATAAATCAATGCTTGTTGCATGGACAAAGCAAGTAACACCGCAGGTCGCTCGCGATGCCTTATTCCGTAAGGGTTACACCTCCATGGTTGTTTTATCAAAACGATAATGCTATTTTTTTCGCAGTTGCTTTTGCAATCATTAATGGACTTTTGAAAGGAGCTGGAAATATATGAGGCTACGTCATCATTTTTTTATAATCTCTCTACTGGCTGCTTTGCTTATCTCCAGTTGTACCAGTGTTATTCCAGCAACACAGATTAAAGTGGAAAAACATCCCGCCACCTCTGCTATCGCCCCTCCCATAATGTCAGCAAAAAAAACAGCCAACAAGCCCCTCATTGGCTTTGTTACCCAAGCAGTGAAGCAGCTCACAAACGCACAAAGGAAAACAACAAGCAGCGTAGAAACTCTTCCTGAAGAAGAACAGGCTCGCACCCGTGCAAAGCTACGTTCATTGCTATTGCGTTTTGGTGAAGACAGTCCCAATGGTGCAGCATTAAATGGTTTGAGTAAGCAGGTATTGGCAGAAATGCAGAGCTTCCAAGGCAAGCGACGTGGTTTTTTCCAAGGGTCACTCTTGCGTGGACAAAAGTATCTGCCAATGATCCAGACAATATTTGCAGATCGAAAGCTGCCTCCAGAGATGGCTTGGATTGCGCTTATCGAAAGCGGCTTTCGCAACAACGCGACCAGTCCTAAGCGCGCAACTGGTATGTGGCAGTTTATGCCTCTTACAGCACGAGACTTTGATCTTGAAGTCAACAGAAGGCTGGATGAACGGCGTGACCCCTACCTGGCAACCATTGCCGCACGGGAATACCTTCTGGATTCAATTGCCATCTTCGGCTCTGAATCTTTTATGCTGGCAACGGCAAGTTACAATTGTGGAGTAGGGTGCATTCAGGGGGCACTGCGTCAACTGAAAGACCCGTTCACCCACCGTACTTTTTTCCACCTTCGTCCAGCATTGTCCAAAGAAACACAAAATTATGTCCCCCGCTTTTTGGCGGCTGTCATGATTGCCTCCGAGCCAAGCCGCTATGGCTTTAAGTTGATGGATGATCATGCCAATGCCTACGTCATGATACCCAAAAGAAGTAGCCTTAAATATTTGGCAAAGAGTGCAGGACTTAGCGCGCAACAGATCAGGGAGCTCAACCATGATCTAAAGAAACGCTCACGAACACCAGTAACCCACTACATGCTTCGCCTGCCTCGGGTACATGCACTAAAATTGCAATCAAAACTTCAAACCTACGCATGGCAGGGTGGCGAAATTGGCTCACCACGTCTGCTAACCCTAGCTAGTAAACAAGTGGGTAAATCAAGCGCGGAAGAAATAGTGATGGAAGTAGCGGCAGCTCCAGTGTTCAAAATTCCACCAAGACCCATTGTTGCGTTATCTTCCCGAAAAACAAAACAGACCTCAACCAAACAATCAAAGAGTGTTGTCCGTTTTGATGGAGCAACACCAAAAGGAAAGTACGTGCGTTACCGTGTGCGTACTGGCAATACCCTGGCCGATATTTCACGTTGGTTTGACACATCTATTGCCGATATTGTTGGCTGGAATAAATCACTTTCATCCAGTCACTCAAGACTAAAACAAGGGCAGCTTATTCTGGTATATGGACTTCCCCATAGCCAGAGGAAAAGCATCCATAAGATAAACCGCGGCGAGGCACTCTCCACAATTGCCGCGCGGTATGACGTAAGCACGGATGATCTGCGCGGCTGGAATGGCATTCGTGGCAATGCCATCAGGGCAGGACAAAAACTGGTGATTTATCATCATGGCGGGTCTGCAACAGTTGCCAAGAAAGGACATCGAAAGGCAACGTCAACGGTGGATTTCCATTATACCGTACAGCATGGAAACTTTCTCGCAGGTATTGCAGAAACCTTCTATGTATCGGTGAAAAACATCAAGCGTTGGAACCGTCTACGCAGCAGCCGTATTTATGCGGGGCAAAAACTAAGCTTACACCTTCTTCAAAAACCCAAGGCTGCAAGTTACAAGGTTCGGCGCGGCGACACGCTGCAAAAAGTAGTCCATCGCCTGAAAGTAAGTATGCTGCATTTGCAAACGGTGAATGGCATCACCAATGCTTCTCAAATTCAGGCAGGGAAAAAGCTGACGTATTATCGCTAAATTGGATTACGCGCAGCGCGCGAATGATATTTATAGCCTTTTGCATGATAAAGTTGGGCAGAAAAAGGCTGAGGTAGTATTACAAGAACTACTTGGAGATAATAGCTAATATGGATTGCAACAGTGATAGTAACAATGCTCGCAACAAGCAGCCTTTGAAAAGGAACCAAGTGGATCAGTTAAACTTCCAACTGAATACACAGCCTGACTGCGTGCATATATTGCGGGCTATGGTAGAAGTCATGGCGGCGCGCTCTAACTTGACGGATATGGAAACAAATCGTGTTGCCCTAGCTGTTGATGAGTTGTTTGCAAACATTACTTGTCATGGGTACAACAACAAGCCTGGATCTGTTACATTTGAAAGCCACCTTCAACACAATGAAGATGGCTTGCAGGAGCTGCATTTTACATTCCGAGACTATGCACCCACTGTAAATATCAGTCATTGGAATTGTGGTAAAAGCAAGCCATGTCATGATTTAGATATTACGCCTGGTGGTTTGGGCATTCGTTTAATTCACTCAATTATGGATGTGGTGCAGCATGAAGCATTGCATGATGGTAATCAGTGGACACTTATTTATGTTTGCAAACATGCAATCAAAAGGGGAAGGCCATGAAACTTGACGTAACGATGGAACATCAATCTGCAGGCGTGATCAATCTTGTGGTCGTGGGTGTGGTCAACATTCATACATCGCCACGCCTTCGGGATGCCTTGAAGCCATTGCTCACTGAGCAAAATAAAGAAGTGCACATTGATTTGGCAGGGGTTTCATTCATGGATTCATCAGGTATTGCAACACTGGTAGAGGGCTTGCAATGGGCTCGCCAATCTGGAGGGCGCTTTGTCTTGCATAAACTTCAAGCAGTGGTCTTGGATGTGTTCATGCTGGCAAAGTTGGATACTGTCTTTGAAATTGCACAGCCCCTTATTGAGGACAAGGCATGAGTTATGTCGATTTACGTGCGTTTATCGTAGATCTTGAAAACCGAGGTTTATTGAAACGAATTTCTCATCCCGTTAGCACCGACTTAGAAATCACTGAAATATCAGATCGGGTATTACAAGCTGGCGGTCCAGCTCTGTTATTTGAAAATGTTAACAACCATGGTCTGCCTGTGCTAAGCAATTTATTTGGAACTGCTGAGAGAATTGCTTTGGGGATGGGACGCGAATCTGCCGATGAGTTGCGTGAAGTAGGCGAGCTACTGGCCTATTTAAAAGAACCCGAACCACCAAAAGGTTTAAAGGATGCTTGGGCCAAGTTCCCAATCTTGAAAAAAGTTTTGGATATGAATCCCAAGGTGGTGAAAAATGCACCTTGCCAGCAGCGTGTTATCGAAGGGGATGATGTGGACTTGGGCATCTTGCCCATCCAGACCTGTTGGCCCGAAGATGCTGCACCACTCTTGACTTGGGGACTGGTGGTTACCAAAGGCCCCCATAAAGAACGCCAAAACATGGGCATTTATCGACAACAGAAAATTGCCAAAAACAAATTAATTATGCGCTGGTTAAAGCACCGTGGTGGCGCGCAAGACCACCAAGAGGCCAAAAAATCTGGCGCAACAAGCTTCCCCTGCGCTGTGGTTATTGGTGCTGATCCTGCAACAATCCTTGCTGCAGTAACCCCTATTCCAGATAGCTTATCCGAGTACCAGTTTGCTGGTTTATTGCGTGGCAGCAAAACTATTTTAACCCATTGTCTTCGTATTCCTTTGCAAGTTCCCGCTTCTGCTGAAATTGTGCTTGAAGGCCATGTTTCGCTCAATGAATATGCCGAAGAAGGGCCGTATGGTGATCATACGGGTTATTACAATGAAACCGAAATGTTTCCTGTATTCACAGTAGAAACCATTACCATGCGTAAAGATGCGATTTATCACTCCACACATACGGGCAAGCCACCCGATGAGCCTGCGATCTTGGGCTTGGCATTCAATGAAGTGTTTGTACCAATTCTAAAAAAACAATTCCCTGAAATCGTCGCTTTCTATTTACCCATGGAGGGTTGTTCATACCGTGTGGCAATCGTATCCATTCATAAAGGTTATGCAGGTCATGCCAAGCGGATCATGTTTGGTATTTGGTCTTATTTGCGCCAGTTTATGTACACCAAGTTCATCATTGTCGTGGATGCAGATATAGACTGCCGCGATTGGAAGGAAGTCATATGGGCTATTTCCACCCGCTGTGACCCTGTGCGCGATTTCACCATGGTTGAAAACACACCCATTGACTACCTCGATTTCGCATCGCCCGTTGCTGGGCTTGGCTCAAAGGTAGGCATTGATGCGACGAACAAATGGCAGGGTGAAACGGATCGAGAATGGGGTCGACCCATTGAAATGACGGATAAAGTCAAAGAAAAGGTGGATCATATGTGGGATGCACTGGGTTTATAGCTTGATCAACTAGGAGACTGTCCATTTTCTGGGTCATGTGAATTTTAGCTGAGGTCTTTCAAAACACGCCTGCTTAGGTGGCGTGTATATCGATTTATCTTCCAATGATCGGGCATCCAGCCATCAAGAAAGCGGTAAAAATCCACCCATGCAATGGGGAATAGGCTGCGCCACTCCGCTTCTAAAGCCTGATAATCAACATCAATTTGACGCTCAGCTATTGCTTCTCGCAAGTATGCAAAATAGGTATTCAACAACTCTGGGATGCAGCTTTCACATGGCTCTTTCTCGACGTATTGAAAATCCAGATGCATTCATATCTTCCAGCAGCATAATCAATTCGTTGTCATGCTGTGTGGTTAGAAAGCTTTTGGGTACCCGACACAGTGCATCACAATACTGGCTCCACTGTTCATACCAGTGTACTTCAATACGGTAAGATTTTAGCTTTCTGGCATGTGATATATTGCTATGCCAA
>JAUZQT010000116.1 GCA_030950825.1 Mariprofundaceae bacterium
ACAGTGTCAGGCTCCGACAAACCAGGTATTGTGCATGCTGTGAGTGATGTGCTGGCTGGTTTGGGTGTATCCATTGTCGATGTTTCAACACAAGCTCGCGAGAGTGGGCAAGGAGATATGTATATGATGGCCTTGGAAGTGGCCAGCGGATCATCTTCGACGCAGCAAGCACTGACCGACGCTTTGGCAAATGCCTCTGCCAGCTTAGGCGTAGACATTCAGATGCATGTGTTGGAAGGTGGTATCCTGTAATAACGTCAAAATAGCTGTGAAAGACATCTTAACCCTTCCTGATGCAATGCTTCGGAAGACATCAAACATGGTTGAATCATTTGATTCAGCGTTGAATTTGCTTGTTGAGGATATGCAGATAGCGATGCTCAATGGTGCAGGTGGGGTTGGTATTGCAGCACCACAATTGGGCTGTTTGCAGCGGGTGATTCTTGTCGACTGTTCGTTGGGGCGTTTCCCCTGTCGAAATCATGGCCGCGTATTGATGGTGAATCCTGAAATTATTGACCATTCTGGAAAAGTATTGGGACGTGAAGGCTGTTTATCCGTACCTAAGTGGATGGCAACGGTATCGCGATCAAAAAAAATAACTGTGCGTTATCAGGATAGTCTGTGTGAATTCCATGAGCTTGTTGGTTCGGGGTTTGAGGCGCGTGTTATCCAACATGAATTGGATCATTTGAACGGCGTATTGTTTATTGATCGTGTATTATCGGTTCATGATTTGGTACGCCGCATGTGATGTGAAAAGAGCTTTCAGTGGTTCTTATGCATACCTGCATCCTTCATTTTCTCTTTTTTTAATCGGTAGAGGATAGATTTCTTGGATTCATTTGATAGCTGATCGTCTTTTTTGAGGTCGTGCTCTCGTATATAAACAAAAACATGTTCCATTGTTTTGATGCTTTGATGGTAATTGCGGCATAAACCACACATTGCTAGATGTAATTTTAACTGCATTTGTTCCAGCAATGATAATTGACGTTCAAAGCTATCCGATGTTAGCCGAGCAACATGTTTACAAGCATGTTTCATGATGAATTTGAACCTCCAAACCAGTGTTTTTGCAGGCATATTTGTAGTGCGAGGCGAGCGCGATGCATAAGTACATGCAAGTGAGTCGATGTAATATCACAGGCCTTACAAATGGTGGATGTATCATCACCAGCCAACTCACGCATTTCAAAAACCTGACGCTGTTTTTTTGGTAAATGCTCCAAGCACTGTTGTAAAACAAGCCGAAACTGGAGATCATCGCAACGAGACTCAGGGTTATCAACCCAAGCAGAGGGCGCATGTTGCCACGCTCCATTTTCTGCAAAAGAACTTGACGTGGGATCATTTTCTAATTCATGATTTATTTTTCGGTTGCGAATTTCTTTGCGTATATGATCAATGATTTTATGTTTCATGATGCCAACCAACCAAGTGCGCAGTGTCGAGTCGCCTTTAAAGCGGGCATGACCTCGCCAAGCTGCCAGAAGGGTTTCTTGCACCATATCAGCGGCAATCTCTTCATGGTGCAGGCGTGATAAGGCATAACGAAAAAGGTAATCGCCATGCTCTTGTAGCCATGATTCGGGGTCTACTTGTTTTTTAAGCATGGGGCGGATTATGCCAGAGGAAAATAAGTCGGCAAGGCAACTTTTTGGAAGCGTTAAAGTGTCGGGATTGTTTTGAGTATCCTTTTATAAACAAGGTTTATTTAAGAGTTTCAGCACCTGATCCAAGCCTCCTTGGTTGATGGTGATGTCGGCTTGTTCTTGCACGGTTGGTTTGGCATGAAAGGCAATGCCTAGGGCAGCGGCATGAATCATGGGAAGATCATTGGCACCATCGCCAATAGCAATGGTTTGTCGCATAGGGATACTGAAAATATCTGCTTGTTCTATTAAACAGCGGCGTTTACAATGAGCATCAACAATATCACCTATAATGCCGCCAGTGAGTTTATTGTGATGTATTTCCAAGACATTCGAGCGGCTAAAATCAAGGTTCAAACGGGCTTGAAGTTTATCTGTAAAATAAGTAAAACCACCCGATACCAACCCGACTTTCCAGCCGTGTTGCTGCACGGTTGAAATCAAAGTTTCTGCACCATCGGTAAGCGTAATGCACTCTTGATAAACTTTTTCCAACACACAGGCATCAAGGCCAGCCAATAATTGCACACGCTCGGTGAGTGAGGCCGCGAAATCCAATTCGCCACGCATGGCACGTTCGGTAATCGCTGAAATTTCAGCTTTGATACCGAGAAAATCCGCGATTTCATCAATGCATTCGCATTGAATCAATGTGGAATCCATATCCATAAATAATAAGCCTGGCTCAGAAAGTGTCGGGCGATGTGTTGGTGCCTGCTGTATAGAATCCGTCATGGGGCGTTATTCTCCAATAGCTCATCCATAAAGGCAATGCAGTCTTTCAAACGGGTGCGTGCATCATCATGATTCCATAGCAAAGTTAAATTGCCATCAGGTGTTAAACGAAAGCGATGCGGCTCTTTTTGCACACGCATCATCATATCGGCAGGCTCAATGGGTGATGTGGCGGTGAAATGAAAGCGCATGCCCGTTGCTTGATTTTGCATGGCGGATAATTGCAGCTGATGACCACGCCAGCGCAAGCGAGCCACCTCCAGTGTCAGGCGTGCTGTATCAGGCATTTTGCCAAAACGATCGGTCATTTCTTCAAAAAGAAGGCTTATTTTTTGATCCGAATCGGCGCGGGCAATGCGGCGATAAAGTGCCAATCGCTCACCAGATTGCGGGATATAATCGGCAGGAAGAATAGCATTGACACCACTTCGCAGACTGATGGCCTGCTTGGGTTTAATGGTTTCACCGCGTGCTTCGGATACGGCCTCTGCAAGCATTTCCATGTACATATCCAGGCCAACCTCTTCGATTTTGCCACTTTGCTCCGCACCCAATAGATTTCCTGCGCCGCGAATTTCCATGTCTTGCCGAGCCAATAAGAATCCAGCGCCCAATTCGGTATGCTCAGCAATGGCTTGTAGGCGCTCGCGCGCATGGGTGCTTAGGGCTCTAGCGTCAGGGGTAAATAAATAGGCATAAGCTTGGCGATGACTGCGCCCGACACGCCCTCGGATTTGATGCAATTGCGCCAGCCCCAGTAAATCGGCACGTTCAACGATGAGCGTATTCGCATTGGGAACATCCAAACCAGACTCGACAATCGTGGTGCAAACAAGGATATGTATTCGCCCCTCATAAAAGTCCATCATATGTCGGTCAAGCTCACTGGGTGGCATCTTGCCATGCGCAATGCCGATTTCAGCTTCAGGGACTTGCTCGCGCAGACGCTTGGCTATGCGGTCAATGCTTTTTACATGATTGTGCAGGTAATAAATTTGACCACCACGGTACAATTCACGGCGAATGGCCTCATTGGCAAGATGTGGATCAAAGCTCGATACCATAGTGCGAATAGCTTCGCGCTCAGCTGGCGGTGTACTGATAATCGACACAGTGCGAAGCCCAGCCAGTGTTTGATGCAGGGTGCGCGGAATAGGTGTGGCTGTTAGGGTGAGTAGATCCACACTGGCATGCATAGCTTTGAGTTTTTGTTTTTGTTTGACGCCAAAGCGCTGCTCTTCATCGACAATAGTGAGACCCAAATCAGCAAAGGAAAAACTATCGGAAAGTAGGCGGTGGGTGCCAATAATAATACGAATATCACCATTTTTAAGTTCTCGCATGATGCGATCACTGTCTTTTTTTCCTTGTAGTCGTGAAATAAGCGCAACCTTCAAGCCTAGGCCTGAAAAACGCTCGGCAAAGTTGCTGTAATGTTGGTTCGCCAATACTGTTGTGGGGGCGAGAATGGCGACTTGTTTACCACTGGCTGCAACCACAAAAGCGGCACGCATGGCAACCTCTGTTTTGCCAAAGCCCACATCACCACACACCACCCGATCCATAGGTTTATCTTTGGCTAAGTCGCCCATGACGGCATCAATGGCAGCTGCCTGCTCATCGGTTTCTTCAAAGGGGAAACGTGCCGCGAATTCTTCGTAACGCGCCAGTAACTCGCCTTCCAACTGGATAGCGGGTCGTGTGGAGTGACTACGTTCGGCTTCGGTTTCGATCAACTCGTGTGCCATGGCAAGCAGATCACGCTGCACACGCTCGCGCGTTTTTTTCCACTTTTCGGTGCCGAGTTTGTTTAATGTGGGTGAATCGTCACCTGTATAACGATGCAAACGATCCAAATCTTCAACGGGGATAAAAACCTGTGCTTTATCGGCGTAGGCAATCCTAATAAAATCGCTTTGCTCACCATCATCGCCCATGCTTTCAAGACCGAGATAGCGGCCGACACCATGATCTTCATGCACCACGGGGTCATTTAACTTGAGTTCCGCGATGGATGTAAATGCATCGGCATGCAAAACAACCGTGCCACGGCTGCGTTTGCGTGGCAGGCGCTGCCCCAGTAGCTCGCGGCCAGTGAGCAGGAGTATTTTATCGGTCTGCAGTGCAAAACCAGTTTCTAGGCTGCCGATGGTGCTGGCAATGCCTGTTGGTGGCATATCATGCAAACCCGAACAATGATCAATCTCAGCTTGCAGGTGGTGCAGGGACTCACACATGCGTTCTTGCTGACCCAGGCCATGGCCGACAAGCAGGATGCGCCAGCCATCGTTTAACATACCCTGCAAATGCCGATGTAAGGTGTGGACAGCTTGTTTTGCGCCTTGAAAGTCACACAGATCTGGTGCCGCCTTGATCTGTGTGGGAATGTTCACGACTTGTGCCAGAATCTTGGTTTCAACGGCGTACAATTCTTGTGGTGAAATGGTTGGTTCAGAGCTGGCTCGCACCATTTCAAATTGGCTGCGAACTTGATTGGCAAAAGTATCACGGCGTAGGTTGATATCGTACTCTGCTATGATTTTTGTAGTATTGGGTAAATAATCCAGAAAACGCGCTGTTTTTTTGTATGCTAAAGGTAGTAATGCTTCAATGCCTGGGTGTGGCCGTCCAGCCTGGACTGCGGTGAGCATGGGGTGTTTTCGATGTTGCGGGAAGCGGGCGCGAAAGGCAGTAATAAATGTTTCACGGCCTTGTGCATCAAGAATGACTTCGCGGACTGGCACCGATGTGAAGTGTTCTAACTTGTTTGTTGAACGTTGTGTTTCAGGATCGAATCGATGAATGGATTCGATTTCATCACCAAACAAATCAATGCGTAGTGGCATACTTTCGGTTGCAGGCCATATATCTAAAAGTCCACCGCGTGCTGCAAACTCGCCCTGCGCCAAGACGCGCTCGCTTGGCATCATGCCAGCTTCTGTAAGCTTTTCTTTGAGTGTTGCGATGTCAAACAAATCGCCTTGCTTGAGTTGCCAAATATGGGCAGCAACCGATTCTGGGGGGGTAATACGTTGCAACCATGCAGGCAGGGCAGTTATAAGAATGCCTTGTGGATTGGGCGTGTTGAGTAAACGTCCCAATGTGGCAAAGCGCTCACCAACAATACCATGGTGTGGTGAAACGCGATCATAGGGTAAGACTTCCCAAGCTGGAAAACACCATAGGAGTTGTGGCTCGGCGCATAAGAAAAATGCTAATTCTTCTCTCAGTAGGCGGTAGCTGCGCACATCAGGACAAATATATACATGCAGTTTGGATGTGTTGTTTTGTTTGTTTGATATGGCAAGTTGCGCCAAGTGCCAAGCTAAGCCAATGTGCGGTGGTGAGGGGACGGCGGATGAATTCATAGCGTGCGTATACTGCCGTAAGTGTCGTGATACGCCACTTTATGCGCAGATGAAGGTCTAAAGGAAAGGATAATGCACTTTTCTATGGGGAGAATATATTATATGCTTAAACGATAATGATGTGTAAAATCTTTATTTTTCTTTCCTCATATATATGATTATGTAAAATGGCGGCTTAGGAACGTGCGCGGTTCCTTATCAAGTGAGGGGAATGCTTATGGCTATCGTATGGAAAGAGGAATATAATACTGGCGAGTCAGAAGTTGATAAGCAGCATAAAGTTTTGTTTAAATACCTCGAAGATTTAGAGGATCATATGAAAGCGGCTGATATTAACGATCATTACATCAAAATGCTCCTTGATAACCTTGGTATTTTTACACGCAGTCACTTTTGTTACGAGGAAATATGCATGCGTCGTATGAAGTGTCCAGCTGCCGCTGAAAATAAAATGATCCACGGCAAACTGCTGACTGCCTACGGAAGCTTTCTTAAGCGTTTTGAGATTGAAGGTGTGAGTGATGACCTGATACAAAAACTGCATGACTTTCTAGAAAGTTGGCTTGTGAACCATATTCTAAAAATTGATGTGCAGATGCGTGATTGTGTGTGATTCTTGTTTTACTACACGTTGCTCAAGTTATTTCGTGCACGTTCCTAATCCGCATTATTCAGGCTAAGTGCGCTTGAATAGCCAATAAATCTTGCCAAATTTTAGATTTATTTTTTGGCGAGCGAAGTAAATAAATAGGTGGGTAAGACACGCGTACGGCAATGCCGCGATAATGATGCCACTGTCCACGAAGGTCATGCAGTGCCATATTACTTTTTAATAATGCTTGTGCTGCAATGCGCCCCATAACACATATGACTTTAGGTGAAATCATATCCACCTGTCCATTAAGCCATTGTTGGCATGCAAATAACTCATTACTCGTGGGATCTCGATGATTGGGTGGGCTGCATTGTACAATACTCAGTGTATAAATGCTCTGCCTCTGCAATGAAATAGCCGCTAGCATCGCATCAAACATGCTGGCATCCTGACCGATCATGCATTTTCCTTGTTGGTCTTCATTTTCATTTGGCGGATCTGTGATGAATAATAAATCTGCATGCGCATTTCCTTGTCCGAAAACAGCATGTTGGCGCGATTCGGAAAGCTTGCAATCTTGGCATTTTATTGCCTGCAATGACATAGTACCTAAATTTCCATAGTGATTTGTATCTATTGGATTTTTTTTCTTAGGTAGCTTGGCCGCATCCTTTTTGGACGCTGTATAATGATCCAAATGAACCAAGGGAACTGGTGTTTGCACACCAATTTCCCTTAAATATGTTGTTAAGAATTCAGTCTTGGACATGAAGCCTTAGCCCGCAGTATTTATGAATAATGTTCAATTAGCCGAGTAAGGTATCCACATTGGTGGTCGAGCCCAAGTATACGGGTACACGTTGATGCAATGCTTCAGGCTCAAGATCTAGGACTGCCACACCATCACTGCTCATCGATTTTCCACCCGCTTGCTCCATAATAAAGCCCATTGGAATGGCTTCATACAGTAGGCGGAGTTTGCCTGTTGTATTTTTGTTGTCCGCTGGATATAAAAAGACACCACCTTTTAAAATTGTGCGATGCATGTCAGCTACCATCGCACCAACATAACGCATACCCAAGCCTGTTTCTGATTTGAGATTTTCCAGTTTATCACCCATGTTATCCAGCCAGTGGTCTGCATTGGATTCATTGACAGAATAATAGCCGCCTGTTTCTGGAATGCGCATATTTTCGTGGCTTAATTCAAAACGTGCCGTTGAAGGGTTGAAGGTATAGCCGTCCACGCCCGTACCAACTGAGCATACCAGCATAGTGGAGGGGCCATATAAGACATAACCTGCGGCAATCACGTCACGACCACATTGTAATGTATCGGATACATGCGGGCGCTCAGTGTTGGCTGTTTTACGTTTTACAATAGAAAATATAGTGCCAACAGGGCCGTCAACATCAAGGTTTGAAGAGCCATCCAAGGGGTCTACTAAAACCAGGTAATCGGTGTTGGCATATTCTTCAATCACCAATAATTCTTCTTGCTCTTCAGAACCGACGGCACAAACAAACCCTGTTGACCGCATTTCATCAAGAAAAATCTCATCTGAAAGTACATCCAGAAGCTGCTGCTGTTCGCCTTGAACGTTTTCAGCACCCGCCTCACCCAGTGCGCCTCGGAATACGGCACCGCGCAAAACAGCAGCAATTTCAATCGCAGCACGACCGACGCCTTGAATGACAGGCATCATCGTTGCACCATGTTCGCCTTGTTTGGCAATATTATTCAATGTCAATGGCATATAGCCCTCCCTTGTGTTTATGTATCCAGCAAGTATTTGGGTTCTCGAAAAAAGACGGCCCCCAAAAATGAAAATAAGTTACAGTTGTTTTAATGTGCCGCACATCCTAGGAGTCTGTTGGACTTAGTACAAGATATGACCTCAAGTTGGGCTTATAAGAGTGGCAAACTATTTTTAGCCATGATGATGCGCGTTTTTTACGGTTGCATACTGGTGATTTGATACTTTTGTAAAGCTTTAGGAATATACCAAAACGCACTATTGTAGCTGATACCTGCTGGTGCAGGCTGAATGCCGTGAATGCGCTTATGAATGGCAGGAAGTGAATAGGGAGCGTATAGAAAAACGATGGGCACATCGTTATAAATTTCTTGTTGCATCAAATCATACCACTGCTTGCGTTGTTTTTTATCAAAGGTTCGTGTTGCTTTTACCAGTGCTTCATCGACTTTGCTATTGCTATAACTAAGAAAGTTAAATTGGCGAGGTGAGGTTTGAGATGAATGCCAGATATTGTATTGATCGGGTTCAGGGGTGAGTGACCAACCCAAAATAACGGCATCGAATTGACGGTTGTTGATGAAGTTTTCGATAAATGCAGACCATTCGATCAACCTGATTGTGACCTCAATACCAATCTGTTTGAGTCGTTGCTGAATAATGGTGGCTGTGTCAGCACGCTGTTTGTTGCCATTGTTGGTGATGATGGTGAATGCGAGATTTTGGCCTGCTTTATCAAGCATTCCATCGCCATTGGAGTCCTTCCAGCCAGCATCAGCAAGTAATCGTTTGGCTATTTTAGGGTCAAATGAGCGCGGTTTGAGAGATTGATTCACCCAAGAAGTGCCTGGCTTATAAGGTGAAGCAATGATTTCACCGTGACCGAGTAGAACGCCATCAATCAGCTCTTGGCGGTCAATGGCATAGGCAATGGCTTCACGTACCCGTTGATCTTGAAACAATGGCTTTTTGAGGTTAAAGCCCAAGTAGGTATAAACCGATTGCAAATATTTATAACGATCATAATGTTGTTTCAATACGGCCTTGCTATCAAATAGGCGGGAATACTGGGTAGGTGTCAGACTCATCTCATCAATATTTCCAGCTGAAAGCTCTAAAAACTGGGTTGCAGAGTCAGGGATGATGCGGGTCATGCGTTCAGCAATCCATACCTTGCCATCATAATAATGGGGGTTGGCAGTCAGTGTGATGGACTGTTGAGCCTGCCAGTCTTTCAACGTATACGCGCCAAGCGTTGCTTTGGGTTGGCGGGCCAAATCGGTGTTCATAATATCTTCATGTTCAAAGATATGCTTGGGCATGATGGATAGCCCTGCCCATGTGGAAAGGGCAGGAGAATAAACTTCCGCGTAATGCACAATAAATGTTTGTTTGTCTGGGGTCTCGAATGCAATGACCTTGGCATAGTCTGATTTGTAGGCGCTTTGGGTATGTTTGTTTTGAATCAAAGCTAAGGTGAAAGCACAATCCGCCGATGTGAAAGGGGTACCATCGCTCCATGTGATGTCTGGGCGAAGGTGAAAAGTCATGCTTCGTCCATCGTCGGAGACATCCCAAGACTGTGCCAGTTGGCCTGTGATATTTAAATTTTTATCAAATTTTAATAGCGATTGATAGAGCCAAGATGCGATTTCATGGCTGGAGCTATCCCCTGCAATCATAGGTATTAAGGTGGATGCATCACCAATGGATGCGGTGATAAAACGATCACCCAAAGCTGGCCGATCATCAATGATTGTTGTGTTGCCTGTTTTTGTAGGGGACTCAGATTCGGCTGAGCAGGCAGCTAGGCCCATCAGGAGAATGGCAGTAAGGTAAAGCCAGATTAAATGCGGGCGATGATCCATAGACGATCTCCTGGGCGAATGATTGAATTTCTGGACAGTTGGTTGTTGCGACTAATGGCACGGGTTGATGTGCCGAAACGTCTGGAAATGCTCCAGAGCGAGTCCCCTTTACGAACTTTGTAATGAATACGGCGACCCTGTGTCAGCATAGGGTTTGTAGTAGCTGTGGCACGAGCAAGTGAATAGGCTGGGACGGTTATTTTAGCGCCAATTTTTAAGGTCTGAGAGAGTTTTGGATTAAGCTCTTTTAACTGTGCCACACTGCTGTGATGTTGGCGTGCAAGTTTCCATAATGAATCACCACTTTGGATCTTTATGTGGATATACCTTGGCCGTACGGGTGCTTGCACTGCTTGCTGAGATATAGGGCTATCTACTGGTGTGTGGATGGTGATATTGTGTTGTAGATATTGGCTATAATGCAAGCCTGGATTGAGTTTAAATAAGATTAAATCGGGTAGCTTGGCGATATTGCTTAGTTGTTTGAGATCCACAGGTGCTTGCAGAGTTATTGCTTGCGTTTGCATAGCATCGGGGAAGGTGATTGTCTTCATGTTGAGTAAGGCAGTGAGGCCAATAATGTGACGCACATAGTTACGGGTTTCTGTGGGGATAGGCATGTTTTCCAGCCCATCGTGCAAGACCCAAGGTGATTTTTTTAAACGTCTTGCAAGGCCGTTGGGTCCCATATTGTATGCGGCAAAAGCCAGCGGCCAATTGCCAAAACGTTGATATTGTGTTTGTAAGTAGCGAACCGCAGCACGTGTTGACTCTTCGATGTTGCGACGACCATCACGATAGGGATTGCTTTTGATGCCAAGGGCTTGCGCTGTCGCAGGCATCAATTGCCATAGTCCCATCGCACCTGTACGAGATAAGGCATAGGGTCGATAGCTTGATTCAACCACTGGAATAAGCTGTAAAGAAAGTGGTGCATGCATGCGCTTCAGTGTATTTATGAGTCGCTGGCGCACAAAAATTGAGCGCTGCATAATATGCTGCCAGTGGGGAAGAATATGTTTCTTAACAGAAGCTTGGGCGCGGGCGATGTCTTTGGCTAATAGGCCTTGCAGGAATGGATCTTGCGTTGTTTTTACAAGCTGTGGTTGTTTGACTACTGGGGGAGTAGTGGATATCAAGCTTGCATTTTCTTCAATAAACACTTTTTTTGAGTCGGAAAGCAGTGTGGTGCTTGTTTGTTTGGCAGCTTGGGAGCAGGCACTGAGAATCAGTAGTGTGATAAGGGCGTGCAACTTAAATGTTGAATTGAACATGGCGGCAGACTAGCGTTATGTTCTCTAAAACCAAGGTTTTAGCGCGCAGTATTTGTGAATTATTCAGGCTAAGGAACGGGAATCAAATAACTTACGCAATTCATGCTTGTCTTTTTGCCCAGCATGGGCGTTGCAAAAAAAGCTTACATAGCAGGCTATGCTTCGCTTTTTGCGCCTTCATGCTGAACAAAAAAAACGGCGCTTCAAATGCACGTGTTATTTGATTCCCATTCCTAAGCTGCTCTCTGTCAGGATAATCATGGTATGAAGGATGTTTGAGGATGCAGGTGTGTTTGGAGTGTTATGTGTTGTTCGCTTGATTTTAGTAGGTTAGCTTATTATGTTTACGTGTATTATACAGGTTTTATTACTTTGAAAAATAACTCAGTGTACCTTTTCGAAATAAATAGTACTACCTAGGAGGCTGTCCGAGAATAGAAAGACCTACTGCGAAACCCCC
>JAUZQT010000117.1 GCA_030950825.1 Mariprofundaceae bacterium
AGTTGCTGTGGCGGTGCCATGACAATCATCAAAACACGGATTCGCTCTGTATTCGCCCATTACGATACGTTGGTTCCGACTTGAAGTGGTGACGAACATTTGGTGATGTAAGCGCTAACGACTCCGGTATATGGCAGCAGATAAGGCTGAGGAATAGGTGTGTATCGAAAACAGGTAAAACGAGCCATCAGCGGTTGATTTTGACAAACGTGACTGCAAGGAGAACGCTCACTTCTTCATTTTGACCCTTTTGACAAAACACAGGGCATGAGGGGGAGTGAAACTCAAAAAGATATTTTCAAGGGAATTGATACACCAACAGGGCTTGTCCAACAAACGGTTCAGATCGTGGTTCGCTCCGCTCACACGATCTAACCTATTCGTTAGTATTCAGGCAAAGCGGCCAATACCACGAATCGCTCCTAAATTTGCGCTTTCATTCAATACAGGAACCAATTTATCAGAGGTGCAAGTCATCAAAGTCATCATGCCAGGGCCATGTCCTGCCAAAGGTGAGTCAGAATGAATCACCACACCAATGGTAAGCGATCCTTTACGGTAAGTTCGACCATAGCGATTATCATGATCCAGCACAGCAACAAAATCGCCGAACCGTAATTTGTGTAAGCTATATTCTTTAACCACGCTTTCATCATGGCAAAGAATATCATAATCGCCCGTGGTCACCGACAATGCGCCAATGCCACTGCCCATCGCATAACCTGGCACTATCACATGCACAGGCACTTCAATTTTTCCATTTTCTCGTTCTGTTAATCCCCACTTCTGTAGCAAATCGGGATCAAGATTATATATAAAGACATCATCATGATCGATGAACTTTAGTCCCTGTCCATAGCCTTTTACCAAGAATTTATCATCGCAGGTGAGTTTATCCAAAATGCTATCGGGAAAGTCGAGCATCAAGTGATCCACACCACCATGGTGCCCTAGGACTGTACCAATTTCGCCCTTGGCTTCACCTGAAATAACGCGGACTTGGTTACCACAGCAGGACATAAACTGATAACCCGCGCCACACTTTTTATTTTTATGATCAAGTGTCGTGGAAACACCGGGCTCAATATGTTCACCTGCCCAATCAAAAACAGAGTCACCAACCTTTACATTGTAGGTAATGCCACCCGTTGAGGGCCAAGAAAAAATTTCACCTGAACTGCCGATTTCAAAGGGTGCCCATTGATGGGCCGCTGCAACGCCACCTTGTACAGCAGTCATTATAAGTTGATTTTTATTGGTTTTCAGGCTCATGATTCTTCCTTGATGTAATGTAAAAAGTGACTTTTGCGCCCGGCATTGATGCCGCGTTGTTCAAATTTGGTAAAAATACGCCCATCATCACGGGCAATATAGCCACCTTTACCTGCAATATTTCTTAGGCTAGGCGTATCATCCAAAATATCACGCATCCACTTGGCAAGCTCTTCAATATCCGATGCCAACTGTATGAAACCACCAGGTTTCAAGCATCTGACCATCATAGCAGCCATGTCTTTTTGGATAATACGACGTTTATGATGGCGGGCTTTCGGCCATGGGTCAGGGTGGTTGATGATAAAACCATCCAGTTGTTCGGGTTCAACCTGATGCTCTAACACAAATTGTGCAGGTAGTTGAGTGATACGCGTGCGCTCAATCACGCCTGCATCTTCAAGCCTGCCAACTGCTTTAGCTACACCAGGCAAATAAATTTCTACGCCAATGAGAATCCAGTCTGGGTTGTTTTGTGCAGTGTAAACGAGGAAATCGCCATTGCCAAAGCCAATTTCCATGACGATAGGGGAACCCTCGGGGATGCCTGAGTTATTGAGGGTTTTACCCTTGGGTAAGCCGATTTTGGGAAGCCACTTTAATAATCGCGCCTCTTGCCCATCGGTAACAAAGCCATTTTTGCGACCGTGGGTACGCATTTCTTGCTGGCAGTATTGATCTCTAAATTCTTTGGATAAACGCATGCGCAGCATCTTAACATGAAAAAATCCATGCGCGTTAGTGGTACGCTAGGAAGCTGTCCGAGAATAGCGACCGTATTTTTACATAGAAAGCCATGGCATCCAGCATGTTTTGCATGTCTCTTCGCTATGCCAAGTAAAAAACATTACTGCCCAATAAGAAGGCTTAATTCGCCTATTATTTAACCGTATAATGCAAAAACACATCAGTTATTAGCGTTTTTTCCTATTCTAGTGTGGAACAGAACTTGCTTTTATCTTTTTAACAATACTACCCTGAATTAATATTGTGAAAATAAATAAAATACGAAATATCAAAAGGAGAATTTTATTATGTCATATTTAGAACCATCAGAGTTTGTGAGTAAAATGGTGGATGCGGGCGAATCCAAGGTTTACATGTCTACCAAGGACACCTTAATTCGTGCCTTTATGGCGGGTGCAATCTTGGCACTGGCTGCTATTTTTGCCATCACTGTAGCCTTAAAAACAGGTTCGCCATTACTGGGTGCTGTATTATTTCCCGTTGGATTTATTATGCTGTACCTTATGAAGTTTGATTTGTTAACAGGTGTGTTCACACTGGTACCCCTTGCCCTTTTGGATAAAAGACCTGGCGTTGATACGCGCCAAGTTTTGCGGAACTGGGGTTTGGTTTTTATAGGTAACTTAGGTGGCGCTTTAACCGTTGCTTTCATGATGTCCTTCGTTTTAACTTACGGTTACAATACAGATGGTGGTGCGATTGCGGCAAAAGTAGCGGATATTGGTGAAGCTAGAACATTGGGGTATAAAGAATATGGTTTAGAAGGCTGGTTTACTATTTTTATGCGTGCTATGTTATGTAACTGGATGGTATCCATGGGTGTTGTTGGTGCAATGATTTCTACTTCAGCATCAGGTAAAATAATGGCAATGTGGATGCCTGTTATGCTGTTCTTCTTCATGGGTTTTGAACACTCAATTGTAAATATGTTTTTATTCCCATTCTCTATGATTATGGGTGGTAATTTTACAGTGCTTGATTATTTGCTGTGGAATGAGTTGCCAACGGTGTTGGGTAACTTGGTTGGTGGGCTTTTATTGGTTGGCTTGCCTTTGTATTACACACATGTGAAAACATCACCAAAACGTAGCGCTTAAAAAGGGAGTACAAAAGCACCTCTAGCAAAAGTAATGAGAGGTGCTTTTGTCATAAACTTATCATACAATGACAAAGCAATTAAGAATTTCTATAGGTCAGTACTCAGATAAAGGTCGCAAAGCCATTAATCAGGACTTTCATGGTATCTGCAGGCCTCATGAGCCACTTTTAAGTGCCAAAGGTATAAGCATTGCTTTGGCCGATGGCATAAGCAGCAGTGATGTCAGTCAAATTGCTAGTAAATCTGCTGTAACAGGTTTCTTAGAAGATTATTATTGTACTTCAGATGCTTGGTCAGTAAAAAAATCAGTGTCTCAAGTGATGCTTGCAATCAACGCATGGTTACACGCACAAACGAGACAAAGCCAATTTTGTTACGAAGCAAAAGACAGAGGTTATGTGTGCACATTCTGTGTCATGGTTCTCAAATCAACAACGGCACACATTTTCCATGTTGGTGATACACGTGTATACCGTTTACGAGCGGATGACTTCGAGCAGCTTACCGATGATCATAGAATTCCTATTTCACAGGATAAAAGTTATCTTAGCCGCGCTTTAGGCATCAATGCACAACTTGAAATTGACTATGAATGTTTATCACTTCAAGTCCATGATGTTTTTGTCCTTGCTACAGATGGTATTTATGAGTTTGTCAGCGCACAATTTATGATCGATACTATTCATGCTCATGCAGATGACTTGGATAGTGCGGTAAAAATTATTCTAGATAAAGCTTTTGAACAAGGGAGCGATGATAATCTCACTATCCAAATCGTTAGCGTTGAGCAGCTTCCACAGCAGAGTGCGGATGAAATTTACCAACAACTAACATCCTTGCCTTTTCCACCTGATCTGCATGCACGCATGGAATTTGATGGTTATAAAATTATTAGAAAAGTACATGCAAGTAGCCGTAGTCATGTTTACCTTGCACAAGATACAGACAGTAAGGCGCAAGTTATTATCAAAACTCCTTCTGTAGATTTGCGGGGAGAAACAGCGTACCTCGAACAATTTTTGATGGAGGAGTGGATTGCCCGCCGCTTGAATAATGCACATATTCTCAAGCCCTGTGCACAAACTCGGCAACGCAATTATTTGTATGTTGCGACCGAGTTTATTGATGGACAAACACTGTCACAATGGATGATTGATAATCCAAAACCCGATGTAGAAACAGTGCGTGGCATTGTTGAACAAATCGCCAAAGGTTTACGTGCATTTCATAAATTAGAAATGTTGCATCAAGATCTAAGACCCAACAATATTATGATAGACCAAACTGGAACTGTAAAAATCATTGATTTCGGTTCAACGCAAGTTGCTGGAGTCATGGAAATAGAAAGCCCTATTTTAAAACAACATATACTTGGAACAGCCCAATATACTGCCCCAGAATATTTCCTTGGTGAAGCAGGATTAACTCAGTCGGATATGTTTTCTCTAGCTGTGATTGCCTACCAAATGTTATCGGGAAGGCTTCCCTATGGCGCAGCAATAGCAAAAGCGCGCACAAAAGCTGCGCAAAACAAACTGCACTATGAATCGGTGCTTGATGATGACAGAGAAATCCCTGTATGGGTGGATGAGGCGATTAGAAAAGCGCTTCATCCAAACCCCTATAAGCGCTATGAAGAAATCTCTGAGTTTGTGTTTGATTTGAGGCACCCAAACAAGAAATTCCTCAACAAAAGCCGCCCACCCTTAATAGATCGAAGTCCCATTCTATTCTGGAAAGGAGTCTCCTTCATGCTTGCGACTATTATCATCTTCTTACTCAGCCGTTAGCCCGCATTATTCAGGCTAGCTTCCTACTGGCTTGTTTTCAAAAAAACTTGCAAATCATCCATCGCATTTTTTTCCCAAGCCTGTACTTCTTCATCGTTAAAATACTCCAAATGACGAAGCTCTATACAAGCCTGCCTATGGATAGGGATTAAAGTATATATATCAACCCATTCATCATGAATACGGATAGCAATATCTGGGTTAAATAAATATTCGCCACGTTTGAGACGTTTAAAAATCCTTCTATTGTATTGCCCCTCTTTTTTATGCTCATTTTTGGATAACATACTAGAAACATATTGACGTTTTTTACGGTGTGGTGGAATGACTGCATCTGGAAAAGATTCCAGTGCTTGACTAAAACTTTTGGCATTAAAAGCGTGTCTTTCTGTAAGCCAATTTGAAAAAAATACTTTGCCAAATGATGCAATCATCATATTGAGCAAGGTGTATTCCATGGTGTGCGATAATAACTTTATCAAACGCCCTTCAACTTTAAGGGTTAATTCAGCAGGTGCCAAGAGCTCATAAATATCACTGAAAGAACGACTGCAGTATTTTACATTTTCACAAGCCTGTTGCAGACAAATTTGAAAAGCATTCAATCCTGCATTATTGAAAAGCTCCTTATCGGCGCCGATTTTGCATAACTTTTGAACCAAATCCACATTACCTGCACGAGATGCCAGCATTAAAGGTGTATGATTAAACAATTCTCTAAAATCAACACCATATTGATCAATTTGACGAAATATTCCCATTGTATTTTTTAAGGTGTAGGGCGTGAAATGTTTTTTATTCAGTGTCAAAATGCCTTTTTCTTGGTTATTTGCAGGTGCAAACTTTGCATTCATCAATGCACGCAAATATTTTCCATCGCCGTGCAATAGGGCATATTCAAACAGTGTGAGCTTGGCTTTTTTATTGCCTTCGATAATTGCTTTCTGGTGCAGCTCATCCAATGCTTCCCCAGTTAATGGCTGCCAAGGGATTTCTTTTTGCTTCAAAATTCGAGTACGAATCTCTTCCGCTTGTTCTTTTTTTCCCTGTAATTCTAGTTTGCGAGCCTCTTCACGCCATTCTTCAAAGCAAGAATTTTGTTCTGCCATTTGCAAGGAACCTTGAGCGTCATGTAGTCCCATCAATGTTAATAATGCATGCTCAGGCTGACTTTCAATGATATATAAATTTTGAATTGCACGCGTAATGGCTACATAAAATGCATTGATATGGAATTTATAAATTTCTAAAGATTTATCGCTTTTATCCTTCACACGTGAAAAATTTAATGTCTCCACTCTGATGTCATCACTGCTAACTCCTTCCGCAATCATAGAAAAACGTTCTTTGTCTGTGGAAACGAAGTTGTATAAAATGATATTTTCATATTCAAGGCCTTTGGCTTCTTGAACTGAAAATATCAGTGGTGTGGTAAAGTATTTACGAGCCATCTTTTTTTGTTCATCATGCATAACAATAATGGCAAAGCGTGTGGAGTGACGTGTTTTCTCTTCAATTTCATGTTTAATACGCTCTTGATCTTGTAAAAATGAAATATTTCCCAAATTATGGGCATTGCTTTGTACAAGAAAATTACTTTCTTTATCAATCGAACCAAAACGCGCGCTTTTAACCTTCAATAAACGATTTGCAACCTCAGTCACTTCGGGAGAGTTGCGATAATTGGTGTTTAATACTGTTATTAAATCATGTGTATGCTGATGATTTTTTTGATGATAAAAAAAGCTTTTAATTTTAGACCATGAAAAAAAGTTGGGGTGGACAATTTGATTGGAGTCACCGCAAATAATAAAGTCACCAGCTTGATGCAATGATTGAAGAATTAAGCCTAATTGTACACTGGTAAAGTCCTGCACTTCATCAATAACAATGAAATCATATTTGCTTTTTAACTCAGCCATATATTGATGACTTAACATATTACTATCATATAAGTTCTCTTTTTCTAAGAACTTAAGATAAATTTTAAATAAGCTATAAACCTCTTCACGCTCATGCTGATTAAAAATCGATTGTTTGATACCAAGCGCCAAATACGCATCGTGCGTTAAATAGCCATGCTCACTAGCTGTTCCTGTAATCACACCCGAAAACTCTTCTAGGAGCTGGTGAGTATCCGTCAACGCCCTACTTGTTCTTACCGTTGAAAACCAGTTTTTGAAGTCGACCATAGTGACTTCACGGCCTTCAGGAACACGAATAGACTCTAAAAATTCTCTAAATGAATAAAAATCAACTTGTTGATCATCATTCTGATAGTGCTTACTAAAATATAAATCACGCGAATTCTTCACCAAAAAAGCAGAGTGTGTAATGTACAATATATCGCCAATACCCTGCTTCATCTTCTCTAACGTTAATGCTGTTTTCCCACTACCCGCTGAACCAATGATAATAACAGGTGGCTGCAATTCATACACTGATGATTGAGAGCAATCAAAAGAAATAACCTTATCCAAAACATTAAATGTCGATACTTGAGGATTCAAATATACCAATGTTTCTGGAGCATCATCAAGGTGGCTTATAGACGGTATTTTATTTTCATCAATGGATGCGCCATGGCTCAAAAACCTCGATTTATCGTAAGCATGGTTAGGAATGTATTCCAATATCAAAATAAATTGCTCACCATCATGTTGATATACAGAAAACAATAAACGATTACTAATGTCCAAACGGCAGCGATATAGGTTCTTAGCGACTTTTTTAACATCGGCAGACTTATAATCACCAGCCTCAAGTAAGCGCTTCATTTTTTTGAAGCCTGGGATATTTTTCGTGTTTAATTCATTGTAGCGTAAAACTTTCATAGTTAAATACCAGTATTGCCTTATATTGCAAGGCAACCCTCCCTTTATTTAACCCGCATTATTCATAAATACTGCCGCCTGTCTGCGTTTACGCATAAGCAGGGCAGTCGGATTAAAATATGGATGGCATTCTTCCAAGATTAGGGTCGCGGAAAAAAAACATCATTCTCGAATGTTTGTATTGGGGATGTTGTTGTTTTCGAGACCGTTGTGTTAAATTACTACGATTAAGTTTTAGCAACGGAATGCTGGATACACCGACGTCTGGCTTTAAAAAAAGTTTTAATTTGCGCGCTGCACTGCTCCGCAAGCACACCACCGTGAACTTCTGTCTGATGATTCAAGCGATTATCCGATAAAAGTGTGTATAAAGATTCCACCGCACCAGTTTTTGGCTCGGATGCGCCATAGCTTACAGCTTTGATACGTGCATGAATGATTGCGCCCGCACACATTATACAAGGCTCCAACGTTACAAATAAACGGGCATCAAGCAATCGGTAATTACACATGGCATTGCATGCTTTACGGATAACCTGAATTTCTGCATGTGCAGAAGGATCATGCAGACTGATCGGCGCGTTATGCGCCTCAAATTGTTGCCCATCTGCCAACACAAGCACAGCTCCGACAGGCACTTCACCCATTTCGGCGGCTAAGCTGGCCTGTGCCAATGCCAACTGCATATATTCTTCATCCGATAGCATCATGATTGTTATGACTTTAATTTTGGATCAAACACGTCTCGCAGGCCTTCTCCCAGCAGATTATAACCCAATACTGTGATAAGAATCGCCAAACCAGGGTAAAGCGATAACCACCAAGCCAGTTGGATATTATCTTTTCCCTCAATAAGGATATTGCCCCAAGATGGATCAGGTGGTTGTACGCCCAGTCCCAAAAAAGACAATCCCGATTCCACCAATACCGCGCCTGCAATACCCAACACTGCCGATACCATGATCGGCCCCATGGCATTGGGCAGTAAATATTTCCATATCAAGCGTAGTGGGCTCACCCCCAAGCTTTCTGCCGCTTGAATAAATTCACGACTACGCAGTGATAAAAACTCAGCACGAACCAGACGGGTGACACCCATCCAAGAGGTTAAACCAATAACAATCATTATATTCCAAATCGAAGGCTCTAAAAAAGCAATCACTGCCAGAATCAAAAAGAAGGTAGGAAAACACAATACCATATCGGTACTGCGCATAATCCATGTGTCCATGTGCCCGCCCATATAACCAGCTATAGCACCCAAAGCGACACCAATAGAAATAGACAAGCCTACTGCCACAAAACCCACGGCCAATGAAATTCGTGCGCCATACAGCATTCGGGAAAACACATCGCGGCCTAAAGTGTCTGTACCACACCAGTGCTGCCATGATGGTGGCAATAAAATATTACGCACCTGAATAGCCGTCGGATCATAGGGTGCAAGCCAAGGTGCAAATGCCGCAAGAAAAGTGATGCTCAATACAATGCTTCCGCCAAATAACATGAGAGGCTGACCTTTTAAGTAGTGCCACATGTTTTTCATAAAATTATCCTGCCATACCTTTTCTGCCATGCCTTTTCTGCCACATCAAAGGAAACCTAGAAAAATTTATCATGATCCATGCCTTATGCGTGGATCAGCCCAAGCATAAGCTAGGTCTGCCATCAAATTACCAATCAGGGTCAGTACTGCCCCGATTACCGTAATACCCATCACCACCGTATAATCACGCGCTAAAATCGCCTCATAAAACAAACGCCCCATGCCAGGTAATGAAAATAAATACTCCACAACCACCGAACCACCAATCAATCCAGGAATGGAGAGCCCCAATAAGGTGATGATTGGCAAAATAGCATTCTTTAGTGCCAAACGATAACGAATGCTATGTTCTGGAACCCCCATCGCCCGTGCTGTCGTAATATAATCAGCACGAATCACTTCCAGCATACCTGTGCGCATAAAGCGGCTAATACCAGCCAAACCACCAATCGCAGACACAAATACAGGTAAAATTAAATGTTTGAAAAAATCGGCTTGCTGCTGCCAAAAACTCATCTGCTGCCAGTTATAGTCATGAATACCAGAAATGGGCAGCCAATTCAGATTTACCCCCAACGCCATCATTAGCAACAAGCCCAACCAAAATGATGGAATGGCAAAACCAATAAACACAAACACCGTCATGCCTCGGTCAAGCCATGAATCCTGCCGCACCGCGCTTATCACACCAATGGGAATCGCAACCAAAAAAATAACCAACATCGCCAACACATTGATCCATAAGGTTACAGGCAAACGTTCCAGAATTTTATCTAAAACGGGTCGACGATCACTGGAAAAAGATTCGCCGAAATCAAGAACAGCCAAGCGTTTGAGCCAATTCCAATACTGCTCATATAAAGGCTTATCCAAACCATAATAGGTACGCAGGCGTTCGATATCCTGTGTGGAAACCTTGGGATTGAACGCCTGACCTGTCACCGCAGGTTCGCCTGGCGCAAAATGCATCATGGCAAAAGAAATCATCGTGATACCCAATAGTAGCGGCAGTATACCCAATAGGCGTTTAAGTGCGTAAGATCTCATCGTCGCAGCTTACGAGACTTCTACGGCAGCTGCTAGGGCGATCTTCAAAACTGTTCAACATGCTTACAAAAAACTGGCCAAGCACTGAAAATCTCACTTCCAAGAACCTATTGAAAAGGCTACTAAGAGGGGCGCACACTTCACACCTTACAAGCCTTGTAGGCAGTTATAATGATTAAAGAATAGAAGTGCTTTTTCATTGACTGCAAAGTGATATCAAATGCTTTTGAAATGTTGTCATATTGATCTCGAATTTTTCTGATGTTTTTCTTCATAACAGCCCAATACATTTACATCAAGACGCGTTCAATTCCGCCATCTTTTATTTGTTGAACAAACTTCTTCTGCCAGTCATCTCCATGCAACTGTTTGATCAATTCGACCACAATATAATCAGCTTCCACATTGCTTTCACCCTCCAAACGATTCAAGCCCTGTAAACAAGATGGGCAAGATGTTAAGATTTTTTGTGTACCCTCACCCTTCTGGGACAAAGCTTCACTAGCTTCTGCCATACGCTCTTCTTTGCGCGACCTTATTTTCCCAGCAATAGCTGGGTTGGCAACGGCCAATGTACCTGCCTCACCACAGCAATCTTTTGATTCTATCGCATCGTGACTTAAAAGTGCTTCAATCGCTGCCGCTGAACCATGCCGTTTGAGCGGGGTGTGACAGGGTTCATGATACATATACTGCACACCGTCAGCCGCACTGACATTGACATCTTGTGTCATTAAATACTCGTGAATATCAATGAGCGGTGCATTTGGGAACACTTCTTGCAGCTGATAACGGGTTAATTGGTCGTAGCATGTACCACAAGACACCACAACAGCTTCAAAATCCAAGTAGGACAAAGCATTTTTCAAGCGGTGAAACAGCACCCGATTGTCGTAGGTTATTTTATCCCCTTGGGCATGATCACCCGATGCTGTGCTTGGGTAGCCACAACACAGGTAAGAAGGTGGCAACACCACATTCAAGCCCAAATCAAACAACATTGCCTGTGTTGCTAGGCCCACTTGTGAAAACAAGCGCTCTGAGCCACAGCCAGGGAAATAAAATACTGCCCGCCCATTGGCTTTTTTAGAATCGCGCAGAATCGGAATCATGTTTTTATCACGTGACTCAATACCTAGCTGTTGCCGTGCCGTATGCAAGGGAAGGCTTGGTAGAGGGCGTTCAATAAAATTGATAAGTTGCGCCTGCACACCATCAAGGTTGCGTTTGGCTGCGGGTACAGGTTTTACCAGACCAACTTTTTTTGCCAGTATATGTAAAAGACGATGCCCCGCATAACCCCAGCGAATCACCACTTCACGCATAATACGAACAGCGTCTGGGTTTTTAATAACCAGAAAAGCCAATGACAGTTTTGATCCCAAATTAAAGCGTGCTTGGCCTTTATCTTTGAGTAAAGCACGCATTTTTTCTGTCACTACACCAAAATCAATATTGACGGGGCATGGCGCTTCACATTTGTGACAAATCGTACAATGATCTGCTACATCATGTAGGCCTCCAAATTGTTCAAATGAAATCCCTGCCCCTGTTTGAGACTCATACAAAAATGCCTCAATAATAGCACCCGATGCCTGAATTTTATTGCGTGGAGAATATAGCATATTAGCACGTGGAAAATGGGTGTTGCATACAGGCTTGCATTTACCGCACCGTAAACACGGTGAAATCTCTTCAGATAACTCGGTAAGATCCGCCGCTTCCATAATGACTGCTTCATGTTCGAGCAAATTAAAGCTGGGAGTATAAGTCAGGCTTAAATCTAAATTGGGCTGTAGCTTTCCACGATTAAACAAATCCTCTGGGTCAGCTTTTTTTAAATAATCGGCGGTTTCCTGCAAAATATCGCTGCTTAAGTACTCCAGCTTGGTGATGCCAATACCATGTTCACCTGAAATAACACCGCCCAGAGCTTCGGCTTTGGCCATGACTTTTTCAACCACATGATGAGCCCTGCGCATCATCATATAATCATTTGAATTGACGGGAATATTGGTATGCACATTGCCATCACCTGCATGCATATGCGTTGCTACAACGACGCGCCCTGATAGTACACGCTGGTGTGTTGCCTTAATATTTCCCAGTAACGTTTCATTGCCACGCAAGTGGTCTAAAATCGGTGTTTCAACTTCTTTGCGGTATGAAATACGCAGATCACCACGTTGAATAACGCGAAAGAGTGATTCAGTGCGTTTATATACCGCATCCCCCGTCAACTCGGCAAAATCTTTGGCAGGCTCATTCAAGCCTTTTAGCATGCGGTTCCAGTTACATACTGCCTGCTGTACCACTTGTAAACATGTATCAATTTTTTCAGCGAGAAAGACATCATCTTCAAGATTTAACTCGTCACGTACCAATTGATTATCCGAATGCAAATGCTGCTTGGTTTCTGTTAAATATTTACCCAGCGCTTCAACAATATCGAGCTTGTTAGCAATGGAATTTTCAATGTTTAAATACTCAACATAATCATTGTATTCCGATAAACGGGGCAAAGGAATTACTACATCCTCATTCATTTTAAAGGCACGGGTATGCTTGGCAATGGCTGCCATACGTCCACGATCTCCCCAAAATCGACCCCTATCTTCCTGAGAAATTGCTACAAAACCTTCACCATTTCCCTGTGATGCTATCTTACAAATATCGGCACAGGCTTGGGCAACAGCCACCGCATCATTGCCTGAAATATCAATAAGCAGCACAACACGAGGGCGTTCACGCCGTGTCGATTTACTTACATAATTAATGGCTTTAACATATTTCTCATCAAAATGTTCAAAACCTTCGATATAAGCCCCATCCATAGCATCAATATGGGTCTTAATACCCACCAAAGCTTTGGTGGCATCATCAAGTATTTGACCAAAAAACTCACAACATACAGTGCGAGTTACATCATAAGCACGGTGTAAAATAAATGTTGCTTGCGTAATAAAACCATCGGTACCTTCTTTTTGAATACCAGGAAGGCCGCCCATGGCTTTGCGTGTCACATCCTTACCCAACCCTTCTTTACGGAAAATAGAGCCAGCAATATTCATCACTTCTTCGGAAATAAACGTGCCATCGTTGCCAGATGTTCGGGTTAATTTGAATGAAACTTCAGCCTCATCATGCAACTTGGCCATATTATGATTTAGCCGTTCAACTTCCAGCCAATGCCCATCGGGTGTTACCATCTTCCAGCTGAGAAGGTTATCAACACAGGTTCCCCATATTACGGCATGTTTACCCCCCGCATTGGATGCGACATTGCCGCCAATGGTACAAGCCCATAAGCTGGTTGGGTCGGTTGCAAAAATATGTGGCTTGGATGCCTCCATAACCTTGCCTGTCACAGCGCCTGCCCATGCAGTAATCGTGCTCACTTCACCTTTATTGCCAATATTGCGCGTTTGAACCTCGCCTATATGGTCAAACTTTTCGATATTGATCATCACGGCATTATTGGATAACGGTACCGAACCACCACATAGCCCTGTTCCACCGCCACGTGGGATAATGATTAAGCCCATGTCGGCAATGGCACGAACCAAGCCTGGAATTTCATCGGGATGATCGGGTGTTACCACGCAAAAAGGTGCATGAGAGCGCCAATCAGTGGCATCGGTGGCATGATGACTCAGTGTAAATGCATCAAAATGAATATTGTTAGCATGGGTAAATTTTGCCAGCGCTTTTTTTGCTTTACGTCGTTTCTTAGGCTCTTCATCAAACCACGCATAAAAGCTTTCCAACATACGATCTGTGCATGCTTCTACTTTTTGTGCCCGAGGATTATCTGTTGCGCCACGGGCAATACGCTGCAAACGCTCTTGGTGCCGTTTGCGCATTTGCTTTAAACGTCTGGGATGTTTTAACATGTCATTCTTTAAAAAAACATTGCGTTCAATAACCCATACATCACCAAGAATCTCAAACAACATGCGTGCTGAACGTCCTGTACGGCGCTGCTCACGCAAGACATTTAAATCATCCCAGAGCTCCTCTCCCAAAAAGCGCTTGACGATTTCACGATCCGAATAGGAGGTGTAGTTATATGGAATTTCACGGATATTTTCAGACACAAATCACTCCAAAGTAGCGTTTATTCACAAAAAAACCGCAGCATACCTATGCAACATGAAAAAGTCCTAAATATCAATCTAGGAACGGGAATTAAATAACATGTGCATTTGAAGCGCAGTGTTTTTGTTCAGCATGAAGGCGCAAAAAGCGAGCATAGCCTGCTACGTAAGCTTTTTTTGCAACGCCCATGCTGGGCAAAAAGACAAGCATGAATTGCGCAAGTTATTTAATTCCCGTTCCCTAGGAGGCTGTCCGAGAATAGAAAGACCTACTGCGAAACCCAGTTCTCCAGTGATTAAAGTTTTGAAGTGATCGCCTTGTAATCCCTAGTCTTTCGCTTGGCGGCCTGTAGATAGAATTTAAGCCCTCAAGGATACCGTTATTGATCTTACTCTTGCCAACGTATTTATTTGCCATATGATCGTTCTTTTTAAAATAGACTTGTTTTTATAGGTGAATAATGAATATGATATATCGTACTTATATACTGGTTGTTTTTTTATTTATCGCACTACCAACGGCCACAGCCGCTGATGCGAAGGCTGGAAAACTTATTTTTGATAGGGTCTGCGTACATTGCCATGCCATAGGCGGAGATAGTAAATTCGCACCAAATTTAAAAGGTATTGGTGAGCGTCGCGATATTGTTTGGCTGAATAAATGGTTAAAAAGTCCAAAAGAAGTGTTGAAATATGATGAATATGCACAAAAGCTACTGGAGAATAATGCCTACTCACTCACTATGCCAACATTTCCCAGTATGAAAAATGATGAGAAACGCGCCAATGTCATCGCATATTTATTGGATTTTTTTTAGCCCGCATTATTCATGAATCGCCGTGATGATCGCGCCGAAGCTTTGTTTGCAACGGATTTTTTGCCATGAGTGCCGTAGCCATGCATACGGTCGATTGGCAAAGGATTCGTTGCGGACAAAGGAGCAAGCGAGGGCGCGGCAGCATTTGTGAATAATGCGGGCTAGGAGGCTGAGCCCTCTTTTCAATATCTCATGACTGAGCACTGCATGCTTGGCTGGGTTTAAAACGGATGGTCTTAGTTTTAAATCTTATACTCTTATGAGATTATGCGGAGCCAGTTTAGGTGTCACTTTTGAATTTTCAGCGTGGAGATAAATATGGATGAAGTATTGAACCCGGCAGTGCCAGTTCTAATTGAAGATGAGATGAAACGCTCTTATCTGGATTATGCGATGAGTGTCATTATTGGTCGCGCTTTGCCAGATGCGCGTGATGGCCTAAAGCCTGTACATCGCCGTATTTTGTATGCTATGCAGGATTTGGGTTGCACCCATGATAAACCGTACAAGAAATCTGCCCGTGTTGTGGGTGATGTCATTGGTAAATATCACCCACATGGTGATACCGCTGTGTATGATGCCTTGGTGCGCATGGCGCAGCCTTGGAGTATGCGCCATGTATTGGTGGATGGTCAGGGTAACTTTGGTTCGGTGGATGGCGATTCTCCTGCCGCCATGCGTTATACTGAATCACGCATGAGCAAGCTGGCATCGGAGCTACTGGCCGATATTGATAAAGATACCGTTGATTTTTGTCCGAACTATGATGACTCTTTATCGGAACCCAAGGTATTACCAGCCAAGTTTCCTTGTTTGTTGGTCAATGGCTCACAAGGCATTGCTGTGGGTATGGCAACCAATATCCCGCCGCATAATTTGAGAGAAAGTATCAATGCAACCATTGCACTCATTGATAATCCCGATGCCGATGATGATGAACTGATGCAAATAATGCCTGGCCCAGACTTCCCAACGGGCGCATTTATTTATGGGCGTAAAGGCATGCGTGATGCCTTTATTACAGGCCGTGGTTCTGTGACCATGCGCGCCAAAGCGACAGTAGAAACCAACAAACGCACCAAACGTTCGGCTTTAATTATTTCGCAGCTGCCTTATCAAGTCAATAAAGCGAAATTAATCATCCATATTGCAGCCTTGGTACGTGATAAAAAGTTGGAGGGGATTTCTGATCTTCGGGATGAGTCTGATCGTGATGGCATGCGGATTTATATCGAACTCAAACGCAATGAGATTCCTGAAGTTGTTTTAAACAACCTATACAAACAGACTGTATTACAGTCCAACTTCAGTTGTAATATGCTGTCGTTGATCGATGGGCAGCCAAAATTATGTGGTGTGCGCGAATTATTGTTACACTTCATTGACCATCGCCGCCAAGTAGTAACACGTCGCTGTTTGTTCGACCTAAATAAGGCCGAATCCCGAGCTCATATTTTAGAAGGCCTGCTTATTGCGCTTGATCACATTGATGCCGTGATCAAACTGATTCGTGCCAGTCAGACTGGGGCAGAAGCCAAAGCTGGCTTGATGGATACTTTTTCACTATCAGACAAACAAGCACAGGCAATTTTGGATATGCGCCTGCAACGTTTGACTGGGCTTGAATATAATAAAATTAAGGCAGAGTTTGAAGAAGTTCAGATTTTAATTGCATCTTTAAAAGCTATCTTGGCCGATGACAAACTGTTGATGGCTGTGATTCGTGAAGAGCTCGAAGAGGTGCGTGATAAATTCTCAAACCCACGTCGAGCAGAGATTATGGATGAAACAGCTGAGCTTTCGGTGGAAGATTTGATTACCGAAGAAGATATGATTGTGACCATTTCCAATGAAGGTTATATCAAACGTAATGCGACAACCTTGTATCGCGCCCAGCGCCGTGGCGGCAAAGGCAAAACTGCCATGACCACCAAAGAAGAGGATTTTGTCACACAGTTAATGGTGGCCTCCACCCATGACTATTTGTTGTTTTTCTCGGATAAAGGCCGGGTATTCCGCAAAAAAGTGTATGAAGTACCACAAGCTGGCCGTGCAACACGCGGAAAGGCATTGATTAATCTTTTGCCAGTTGAAAAAGATGAGAAGATTTCAGCAACCTTGGCGGTTCGCGAGTTTGATGATGAACATTGTATTGTTATGGCAACAAAAAATGCGGTCATTAAAAAAACCAAACTGTCCGAATATAAGAATATTCGCGCCAATGGGCTCATTGCCATTAATCTGGATGCAGGTGACGGCTTGATTGGGGTGGTTCGCTCCAATGGTGAGCAGGATATTATGCTTGCTTCTAGCGGTGGTAAATTAATTCGATTCCATGAATCAGATGTGCGCACTCAAGGGCGCAGCACGCGCGGGGTGACAGGCATGCGTATGCCAAAAGACGATACCATGATTTCAATGACCTTGGTGGCAGAAAAGGCTTCATTATTGGTTGTTTCTGAAAAAGGTTTTGGCAAACGTACCTTGGTATCGGAATACAAACGCCAAAAACGTGGTGGGCAAGGTGTTTTTACATTGAAAACTGGGGATCGCAATGGTGCGATGGTGGCAACGATTCAAGTGCTTGATGATGATCAAGTGATGATGATGACAGATACAGGCCGTTTGATACGTATGACTATGAATGACATCTCTGTGATTGGCCGGAACACCCATGGCGTGACATTGATTAAGTGCAGCTCTAAAGAAAGAGTGATTGGTGCTGTACGCTTGATTGAAAAACAAGATGAAGATGAAGATGGAGATGAAACAGAATTAGATTTATTTACTGCAGCTGAAAATAAGGATGATGAAAAATGATTGACCGAAAGGCATTCCGTAAAGACTTTGAACAGATGCAGCAAGCTTTGGCGCGTCGTGATGAAGGGCTTGTTGCAAAAGGATCCGCTTGGGCGCGTGCACATGCATTGGATACAGTACAACGGGATATGAAAGCGCAATCGGAAGCCTTACAAGCAGAACGTAACCGTGTATCCAAGTTGATTGGTCAAAAGAAAAGACAAGGTAATGATGCTTCGGAAGAGTTAGCCCGCATGAGTGAGGTTGGCAAACAATCCAAGCAGCTCGATGCAGAAGCCAAAGAAGCAGAGTTGGCCTTTTCAAATGCCTTACTGGAAATTCCAAACCCACCACATGGATCCGTGCCTGACGGTGTGGATGAGAATGATAATATTGAAATTCGTCGCTGGGGTGAACCGCGCCAAGATGACGTTCCAGCCCACTGGGATATTGGTGAGGCTTTGGGCATTCTTGATTTTGATGCTGGTGTGAAGCTCGCTGGCAGCCGCTTTTCTGTATTACGCGGCGCTGCGGCTCGCTTGGAACGTGCGCTGATACAATTCATGCTGGATATGCATGCCGACCAGCATCATTATGAAGAAGTTTGGGTACCTGCCATTGCCAACCGAAAAACATTAACAGGAACAGGGCAGCTGCCTAAATTCGAAGATGATTTGTATCGCCTTGAAGGTGAGGATGCCTTTTTGATTCCAACGGCTGAAGTACCTGTCACCAATTTATATCAGGATAATATTATAAATATTGCAGACTTGCCAATTAAGCACTGTGCTTACAGCCCATGTTTTCGCCGCGAAGCTGGCTCTGCTGGGCGTGATACACGTGGTATGATTCGCCAGCATCAATTTGATAAAGTGGAATTGGTACAATTGGTGCACCCTGATGATGCTTTAACAGCATTGGATGAGTTGACACAGCATGCCGCAGCCGTGCTGGAAGCCTTGGAGCTACCCTATCGCGTGGTTGATTTGTGTGCTGGTGATATCGGTTTTTCAGCGCAAAAGACGTTTGATTTAGAAGTATGGCTGCCTAGCCACTCGTGTTATAGGGAAATATCATCGTGTTCATCGTTTGCGCAGTTTCAAGGTCGACGTGCTGGTATTCGCTTTCGTACTGAATCTGGCAAGCCTGAAGCCGTTGCTACCGTCAATGGATCGGGCTTGGCCATTGGGCGCACCTTGGTGGCGATTCTTGAAAATGGTTGGCAGATTGACGAAAATGGCAACGACTTTGTGGTAATTCCTGAAAAGCTACGCTCGTATATGGGTGGTTTGGCGAAAATTTCTGCCGCCTAAGTCCGACATATTTTTAGCTTTTTTATAACGATCCAACATGCTTGCATTGCCCCTCAGTCCGCCACTGTGAACATACAATATATCCCCTACAATATTGCTCTGGTGCTGCAATAGAATATGCCACATTGCTGCACCATAAATTAAGTCGAATTCAATACCTGCGTGTTTTAATGCATGATATATAGCCAGAAATTCAGGGTACGGCTTGGCAAAGTGATATTTTCTGGTGGCTTCCAAAATTATTAAGTTCTCAGGAAGTTCTCCCAGCATTTTCATTTGTAATATGAGATAGTTTTTATCACCTACCATCGCCGCTGTGAATACATTGCATTCAGGCAAAGATTGCGCAAGGTAATAAGCCGTGGATCTATCCGATCATCACGTTTTACATAAAATGTTCGCCCATGGAAAATAAATGGCTCAATCGTGTCTTTTTCCATCAGTCGCATGCTTCCTATTCAAATACCAAATACCAAATACCAAATACCAAATACCAAATACCAAATACCAAATACCGAGCAGCCTAATTCAGCGGCGCAAACAATGCATCCATATCATCGGCCGTCCAAAGCTGCCGGCTGGCTTTTCCTTTCTGGTAGACTCCTTCAGCCAATTCACGTTTTCTTTCCTGCAATTCAAGAATTTTTTCTTCGACTGTGCCCTCGGTAATCAATTTATAAACAAATACCGATTTCTCCTGCCCAATGCGATGCGCGCGGTCGGTTGCCTGCCTTTCAACCGCAGGATTCCACCAAGGATCATAATGAATCACCGTATCCGCAGCCGTTAAATTCAAGCCGACACCACCCGCCTTCAAGCTAATCAGAAACAATGGTACTTCGCCATTTTGAAAACGATTCACAGGTGTTTCTCTGTCTTTGGTTTTGCCTGTGAGAATGACATAGTCTATATGAAGTATTTTCAATTCTTCCTCAATAAGCTTCAACATGCCTGTAAATTGCGAGAACAACAAGATGCGCCTGCCCTCCTCCAGCATTTCGACCAACATCTCACGCAACATTTCTAACTTTGCTGAAGCTGGCACATTGTCTCCGACACCCTTCACCAATCGAGGGTCACAACAGACTTGGCGCATTTTTAACAAAGCATCAAGCACAATAATCTGGCTTTTATCCACCCCCAAAGTAGCCACTGCATCGCGTACTTTCTTCTGCATCGCCAAACGTACACTTTCATACATTTCCCGTTGCTGGTCGCTCAGGTCTGTACTGCGAATCATCTCTGTTTTGGGTGGTAATTCAGCGGCCACTTCTTCTTTGGTGCGACGTAATAAGAATGGTCGAATACGTAAGTTAAGAGCCTCCTGCCGTGCAACATCACCCTCTTTTTCAATCGGTTTGCGAAACAGCTGGGTGAAATTCCGTTGGTCATACAAATATCCTGGCATAAGGAAATCAAATTGCGCCCATAATTCGCCCAAATGGTTTTCCATGGGCGTGCCTGTCATACATAGTTTATGTGAGGCTTCCAGTTTACGCACCTGTTGTGCCATTTTAGAGCGTGGATTTTTAATATATTGTGCTTCATCCAACACAAGTAAATGCCATGGTTGCACTTGCAATACTTCAAAGTCGCGCACCAATAAAGGGTATGTGGTCAAAATAAGATCATAATTTCGCAAGTGAGCGAAATGCTGGGCGCGTTCTGAGCCATGCAACACCAACACTTTTAAAGTCGGCGTAAATTTTTCTGCCTCACGTCGCCAATTATACATCAAGCTTGTTGGTGCAATCACCAATGCTGGATGCACCAAACGACCTTGTTCTTTTTCGGTTAAAATATGGGATAATGCCTGCACCGTTTTACCTAAACCCATATCATCGGCCAAAATGGCATTGAGTTGCATTTCGCGCAAAAACTGCAACCAACTTAAACCTTCACATTGATAATCACGCAGTTCAGCCTGCAACGATGTTGGCGGCACACATTCTGGGATGCTTTGTAAATTTGAAAGCTTCTTCATATGTTGCAACCAAACGCTGCTGCTCACTTGTACGGGTGTGGAAGATTCTTTCATACTATCTTCCAGTGCCAACATTTGCGGTGCGCTCAGCATCATTTCTTTCGGTTTATTGCTTGCAAACACATCCAGCATATAATGCAAAATATTGGCAATCATTTCACCTGGCGCAGCCAGCATTCGCCCGTCAAGTAGCGGCAAGGCAAGCGTTTCTTTTGCCTTTAATTCCAATAAAGAGCTCTCCTGCAACAAGTCAGGGTGTTGCCCTACCCAGCGCCCCAGCACTTCAATCAAATCAATAGATTCACCATCATCCAATGTGACCGAAAAGGATGTCTGACCCATCAGATTACTTCCCTGCGCGGCACCAGCCATATCCAACTGCCATGTTTTAGCTGTTTCCATGCGGTATGAAAAATCAGGTGAAACTTCCACATGAAAGCCTTTTTCTTTTAAGACTGGCACTTCATGCAGCACCCATTCGGGCCAATAGTTACGATCGTGTAAGGTGAAATAGTGTTTCTCAATATACTTACGATTACGTGCCAAATAATCATCACTCATAACATGCAAGCCAGCATCATATAAGCTCGATACAGCCCTTGCTTCGGCTTCCATGTCCCGTTCAAAGTCAGCGACTAGGCCGTGTGATACGGTACGAAACACTGCTTTTTCAGATTTTCCAAAAGCCAATGTGTGCCCATCATAATCAAACATCAGTGCAACGATATGGCGCTTTTCTGCCCGAACACTATCCAGCATTAATTCTTTCGATAGTAGCTGTATCACAGGCACAGGCATCACCGTGCGGCGCTGGTGTTTTAGCCGCTTCGGCATAACAATGCCTTTGGGGAGCTCCTCAGCTATCGCTTGCAAGGCTTCATCCGAACAATCCAACGCCAGTTTGGGCATATTCAGCAGTAGTTCCGCAACATCAGGAAGTTGACCACTTTCAATAGGCCCTGCTACATAGTGTTTACTGTCAATATACCAAGGTGGTGATGTCACAACCACATGGCCTGCTTTATATCGTGACAAGTCAGCCGATGTACTTTTTTGATCCTGTGATTCATCGCCATCACCCAGCGCTGGCAAGGCAAGCTGTAGACTTTGTGCACCTTGTTTATCGGTTTCCCAAAACCAATCAGCGGTACGCTTTTCTGCCAATTTCAACGCTGGTGTATGCAGATCCAGCCAATGGCAACGCTCCGTTGCCAACAAACGACGCAATAAAGCCAGGCCTTCTTCGCCCTTCAGGGCATAGTTGCGTGCTGAAATCGCCAATGAACTATCTGTTGCCACTGCTCGTAAAATATACTCATCCGAGGAAAGAATATATTGAGGAATATTATGCCCCAGAATATTGCTTGCCTGATAATTATTCGCCTTACCATAGCTGCCATCTCTTAAGATACGGGTGGTTAAAAAGCGCAAAGAAATATGGCGGCTGTGAGATTGTGGCTCAAGAATATAAAGGAGGCGCTGTTTGACGTGATCAGGGTAAATCAGCGGCGTTTTCCTGCCTCCTATAGCCTTCGTCATGCCCCCCAGCCACATTGAAAAGGAATTTGTTTCGAGCTCTTCCTCGTCACTTTCAACTTTCCCTTGTTGATCATGCAATATTTCATACAACGTTGCGGCAACATGCTTGCAACGTTTGCCAGTCGGGCACGTACAACGACTCTTCAAGCCGCCGCGAGAGCCAAATTCTATGGTAACTTTGTATGGTCGAGCTGCCGTGCCATCCACACGGGAATCGACACCTGTCACATCATCCAATTCGATGAATTCGAGCACCTTACCACGCTTAAAATAATCTTCGCCACGCTGAGCAAAAGCTTCACCCACCCAGCCTACAATCTTAGCTTCACTCAATTCAGGGATCTCACGCATGTTTAGCATGCTCCTTTCACACAAGAAAAATATTTTATCTTCGATACCACTATCATGAGATTAAAATATCTCCTGTTCATTTTCTTTGCTCCAACAGCAACAGTTCATCACGGTATTTGCTGGCATCCTCAAAACGTAAGTCAGCGGCAGCTTCCGTCATCAAACGTTCCAGCTCTTTGATACGAATGGCAGTATCATAAGCATTCAGTGGCGCTGCTTCTTCCACCTCTGGAATATGCCCGTAATCCATCTCATACACCGAGCCAAGAATATCCTTAATGGCTGATTTCACTGTTTGCGGTGTTATGCCATGCTGCTCATTGTATGCTTGTTGCTTTTCACGCCTTCGTGCCGTTTCATCCATCGCTTTTTGCATGGATTTGGTGATTTTATCCGCATACAAAATAACCCGACCCTCAACATTGCGTGCTGCACGCCCGATTGTTTGAATCAATGAGCGTTCAGAGCGCAAAAAACCTTCTTTATCCGCATCAAAAATACACACCAATGCTACTTCAGGCAGATCCAAGCCCTCACGCAACAGGTTAATTCCAATCAACACATCAAATGCACCCAAACGCAAATCGCGCAGTATCTCCATACGCTCTACAGTATCAATATCGGAATGCAGATAGCGGACTTTCAAATTTAAATTATTCAAGTATTCCGTTAAATCTTCCGCCATACGTTTGGTTAAACACGTTGCCAATACCCGAAACCCTTGCGCAATGACCGCATTGGCAGCCGTAACAAAATCATCTACCTGGGTTGACGCAGGTCGCACCTCAATTTCAGGATCAAGTAAGCCCGTCGGACGAATCACTTGTTCAGCAAATAACCCGCCTGTTTTTTCCATTTCATACACGCTCGGTGTCGCAGAAACATAGAGGTTTTGCGGCACAATGGCCTCAAATTCATGGAATTGTAAAGGTCGATTATCCAAAGCCGATGGCAATCGAAAACCAAAGTCAACCAGTGTCTGTTTGCGTGAACGGTCGCCCTTAAACATGGCACCAATTTGAGGTACGGTAACATGAGATTCATCAATCATCACAAGGGCATTATTGGGCAGGTAATCAAGCAAGGTTGGTGGTGGCTTGCCTGGTTCTTGACCCGTTAAATGGCGGGAATAATTTTCCACGCCACTGCAATAGCCAATCTCTTGAATCATTTCGAGATCAAAAATGGTGCGTTGTTCCAAGCGTTGAGCTTCCACCAATTTATTCTGATCATAAAGCTCCGCCAAACGCTCAGCCAGCTCCTCTTTAATGGTTTCCATGGCGCGCACCAAAAGGTTTCGTGGGGTCACAAAGTGCGATTTGGGGAAAACGGTATATTTATGCAAACATTGCAAGCGTTTTCCTGTTAATGGGTCGAATTGTGAAATAGCATCAATTTCATCACCAAATAACTCCACACGGATCGCAAAATTATCGGCATGGGCAGGAAACAACTCAATCACATCACCACGCACCCGAAATGTGCCACGATGAAAATCAACATCATTCCGCTCATATTGCAATTCAACCAGCTTATTGACCACCGCACGCTGATCAACTTCGCGCCCAACCTCAAAATATTGTAACATTTTAGCGTATGCTTCAGGGCTTCCCAAGCCATAAATACAAGAAACCGATGCCACAATAATCACATCTTCACGTTCCAAAAGGGCACGTGTTGCGGCATGACGCATACGATCGATTTGCTCATTGATGGCAGAATCTTTTTCAATATAGGTGTCCGATGAAGGGACATAGGCTTCAGGCTGATAATAATCATAATAAGAAACAAAATATTCCACGGCATTATTGGGGAAAAACTGTTTAAACTCGCCATACAATTGCGCAGCCAAGGTCTTATTCGGTGCCAAAATCAAGGTCGGTTTCTGTGTTTTTTCAATCACGCAAGCCATTGTAAATGTTTTACCTGAACCTGTTACACCAAGCAGCGTCTGATGTTTCTCACCCGCATCAATACCTGCCACCAACGCAGCAATGGCCTGCGGTTGATCACCGCGTGGTTCGAACTCTCCATTCAACGTAAAGCACATCGGCGCACGCTATGACTTTTTCAGCATTTGCCTATGTTATTTTTTTAGATGTCATGGTGTACCATGATTGCGTTGAAGATCCAACAGCTCCATCTCGGCCTGATGAAGCTTTTCATGCAAAGCCGCATGATTGGTCATCTGAGTTGTCAGATCTTGCATTTGCATCTGGATAAGGTCTTTTTGAGCGACAATCTCTTCTTCGAGTTGCTCCACTGTATTTTCAAGTGTCCATTGAGCATTCTTCTGTTTGCGATGCAATACATAACACAAAATGAGAGATATACCCCATAAACTCGCAAACAACACGCCACCCACACTGACTTCACACATCTTTCACAGTAGGTCTTTCTATTCTCGGACAGCCTCCTAGCAGAATATTTATTTCCGCCTCTGAAAAACCAGCCTGTTCACGCGCCTGTAAATTCAATACACCACCAATGCCTTTTGGAAAGTGTTTTTCAACCAATGTAAAAAATGTTTCAGTTGGTTTTATCTGCCGTTGTTTGCAAACATAGCGAAACCAACGTGTACCAATTGCCACGTGCCCTACTTCATCGTTAAAAATAATATCCAATAAGGTCGCCGCATGTGAATCCCCAACATTTACAAACTTTTTTTGGATACTGGGCGTAACATCCAAACCGCGTGCTTCCAATACACGTGGAACCAATGCCATACGAACCAGAACATCATGGGATGTGCTCTCAGCCATTTCCCATAGCCCATTGTGCGCAGGATAATCGCCGTATTCAGCGCCTAAATGGCGTAAATGGGCACGAACAAGTTCAAAATGGTAGACTTCTTCAAGTGCTACCCGTATCCAGTCCGCATAAAATGCCAGCGGCATTTGATCAAAGCGTTGCACGGCATCCAGTGCTAAATTAATGGCATTAAATTCAATGTGTGCAATGGCATGCATCATTGTTTTTTGCCCTTCCAGTGTGCCCATCGCACGTTTCGGCACTTTTCCAGCCAGCACCAGTTCAGGTTGTGGTGGTCTTCCGGGAGCATACACGTCCACTACTTCACCAAATCCACCCCCTAATCCATCACTAAAGGCCTCTCTGATATGTTCTTTTTTTAAATCGGCCAGTTTTTTGACAGCTTGACGTGTGAGGCTCATTTTTTCATCGACATTGGATGCCAATAAGGCCTTCCGTACAGCATCTAAAAAATCACTCATTTCATTCCCCTTACCCTACCCTTGAGTCTCAGCGCACATATCGCCACAATACGCCCATGCCATATGAAGATCATGCCCACACCCGCATCATAGCACTGGCTGCCTTGATGCAAACATCAAAACTTGTTGATGATATTGCCCGTAAGGGAAGCTGCGATACCGAAGATTTCAATGCACTCATTCACAGTCTTTTCACAGACTCAAACACCAGGCCTGAAGCCTTATTTGGCGGAAACAATCATTTAAAATCGGGTCTTCTTCTTAGCAAACATATGCTATCAGGTGAAAGTGTTGATCAGGCAAAGGCCGTAATGGCATATACGGCAAGCCTGATTGCCGTTGAAAAAAAACTCCATAAACATGATGACATATTACAACAAATAGCCGATGGCATGCAGCGTGTTCAAAAACAAGCCAATTACTTTGACAGCATGGTTCATGAAAGTGTTATTGGCGGTATTGCTGATCTTTATGGTAACACCATTAGCACCTTAACGCCGCGCATTATTATTCATGGCAAACCAGAAATCCTTCGCCAACACAGCAATACCAATAAAGTCAGGGCATTATTACTATCTGGTATTCGGGCTGCTCATTTGTGGCGCCAACACAAAGGGGGACATTTCAGGCTACTCTTTGGACGCAAGAAGCTGCTGCGTGATATTGATAGCATTTTAAAAACACTTTAAAACAGTTCGCAACTCAAGCAATCATGCGCATCCACTCAAAGCCGAATATTTTTAATCAATGCGATTAGATTCAAATAATTTAGCCTTAATAATTCATAAATCGTTGTGATGATTGCGAAGAACCTTTATCTGCAACGATTTTTTTGTCGGAAGTGCCGTACCAATGGATACGGTCGACTGGCAAAGAATTCGTTACGGATAAAGGGGCAAGCAAGGGCACGACAGTATTTGTAAATTATTCAGGTTAGGTTAACGCAGATGAAACTTTTTCCCATCAGTTCACGCCCACAACGGGCACATACAATCAGCTCAGATGCTGTAAGGGTCGCAAAAAAACAACTATTCAAATTTAAGCAGTTGTTTCTAAATGGATAGTTCATCAATAATGATTTGGAGTGTCTTGTTTGGTGGCATAGGTATTGGCTTTTTTATGTATGGAAAAAAGCAGAAAGCCATTGTCCCACTGTGCACAGGGTTAGCGCTTTTTGTTTTCCCATATTTCATGACTAGTGTTGCCATGTTGCTTGTCGTTGGCGTTGTTTTAATAGCAATACCATATTTCATAAGGTTATAGTTTTCACTGAAGTTTCCTGAATTCGTATCATAAGCGCAATCGAGAGCATAGTCTCAACTGTGACCTTTATTCATGAGCTCCTTCATACTTAAATGAAGCAGCTCTTCTGTGGAATATGTTGTCGAATTTAGCGCATCTGCCCAAAGCGATAAAGGGCTACTTAGCAGCGATACAATCAAAGACAATGCACACCGCACTGGGAATTTCATTTATTTTCTCTCATTTAAAAGTTTTTCCTCACTCAGCTTTTACCATTCAATAAGCTGTATCGCTGGGTACTGTTGTGACAATCGTTTTTTTCTTATCCAAACGTGCCAAACTCAAGCCACCACCCCACACACAACCAGAATCCAAACCCAATACATGCGCTTGATCCAGCATCAAACCTTTGGCTGCCCAGTGACCATATACGATACGATGCTTTTTCCGCCATGCCAAATCATCATGTGCAAACCACGGCTTTTCGCACACTCTCTTTGCTTCACCTGCCCGCACATGCCAATTAAAGCTGCCTTTAGCCGTGCAGTAGCGTGCACGCGTCAATACCGCAGTTGTGAAAATTAATGCATGCAAAGCGGAACCTTTTGGTTCGCATTTAGGAAATTCAGCATGGTGTAAATGCATACAGAATGTTTGCCAATCACCACTTCGCAATACTGCATGCACCGCTTTCGCACGTTTTTTCGTCTGTTTTAGTGTCCATTGAGGGTGCAAACCTGCATGTACCATACACCAACCCAACTTTTTATCGGTATGAATCAAAGGCTGGTAACGCAACCACTCAATCAATATATCAGCATCCTTGGCAGCCAAAAGCGTTTCAAATGTATCACTTTTATACTGTCTTCCCCCACACGACTGCTCCAACAAATGCAAATCATGATTACCCAACACGCATACACAACTATCACCAAATGCTTTTAAAAAACGTAGTGTTTGCAGTGAATCTGGGCCACGGTTAACCAAATCACCAGCACACCATAGCACATCTTTCTGCGGATCAAATGCCACTTTATCCAACAATCGCCTCAAAGCATTGTAACAACCTTGAAT
>JAUZQT010000118.1 GCA_030950825.1 Mariprofundaceae bacterium
TCGTACTCGTTTACCAATATCATTGTAATAATTATAATAAGATTGACTATCTCGGGTTGAAAACTTGGTGCCAAACATCTGGTTATAGTTCGCAATATAGGCTTCCAGTTTATCTCGACTATGTTGATTGACGATCCGCCCTTCACTCAAGCCTGCTAGCGGATCAATATCTTCAATCAGTCCATCCGCATCTTTATCATCTTCATTGGCGGTATAGCTGAAAATCGTAGCAATTCTTAACTTGTGTTCACCAGCCTCTTTTTTAGCTTGAAATAGGTCATAATACTGGGTCAAAACATCCACACTGCTGACACAAAACATAGCCGTAAAATCCTTGCTGTGTGTTTTACGCTCATGGTTGGCAATGATGTAATCGGTAATTTTCTCCAAGCGCTTCGGTGACTCCATCAGCTCCTTGGTGTCCACGCCTTCCACGTCAATATCGATATTATTGAGGCTATCTTCCTTCTTCTTATATCGCCCAACATATTCGATGGAAAACTTGAGCACATTTTCATCACGAATGGCATCCGTAATCACATAACGATGAAGCCTATCGCCAAACAAATCCTTGGTTGTGCGGCTTCCGTGCTGATTTTTACTGGCATTATCGGCAAAAATTGGCGTACCCGTAAAGCCAAACATCTGCGGCTTATTGAAAAAGGCATTGATGCGCTTATGTGTATCACCAAACTGGCTACGATGGCATTCATCAAAGATAAAGATGATGCGTTTATCTTTGAGTGGTTCCATCGCTTTTTGATAGCGGCTTTTGCTGATGGCCGTATTCAACTTTTGCAGGGTAGTTACAATCAGTTTGGTATCACCACTAAACTGCTTCACCAGTGCATTGGTATTGCTTGTGCCGTCCACACTGCCTTTGGAAAAAGCATTGAACTCTTTATTGGTCTGATAATCGAGGTCTTTACGGTCAACGACAAACATCACTTTATGCACTTTCGGCAAATCCATCAGGATTTGAGCCGCTTTGAATGAGGTGAGGGTTTTACCGCTTCCTGTGGTGTGCCAGATATATCCATTTTTACGGCTTTGTTTCACCCTTTCAACAATCGCCTCCACGGCATAATATTGGTATGGACGCAGCACCATCAGAATTTTATTGGTCTCATTGAGTACAATATACTTGCTTATCATCTTGGAGACTTGGCATTTTTCTAAAAATACCTTGGCAAAGGCATCCAGTTGCTTGATAGGATTATTATCCACATCCGCCCAATAAAAAGTTTGTTTGAATGATTGCTTGCGGTTGTTGGCGTAATACTTGGTGTTCACACCATTGCTAATCACAAAGAGCTGCACATATTGAAACAAGCCATTGCTTGCCCCGAATGAATGGCGTTGATAACGATTGATTTGATTAAACGCTTCTTTGAGTTCCAACCCACGCCGCTTGAGTTCAATCTGAACCAGAGGCAAACCATTGACCAGAAGCGTAATATCATAACGATTTTTATAGCTGCCCTCGATGGTAATTTGATTGGATACCTGATATTCATTCTGACACCACTCTTGCTGCTCCAGAAAGTTCAGGTAAAAACTTTCTCCATTATCACGGGTGAGACACATCTTATCGCGCAAAATCTTGGCGCGCTCAAACACATTACCCTTATCCAAGTGGTTGAGGATTTGCTTAAACTCGGTATCGGAGAAAGTGGTTTGATTATGCTTTTCAAGCTGCGCTTTAAGATTGGATTTAACTGCCACCCCATCAGGCAAACAGACATAATCATAGCCCAAGGTTTCAAGCTGCTCTATCAAGGCATCTTCAAGAGCTTGTTCGCTTTGTGGATACTTATTACCCTGACTCATTATTCAACCTCACACAAAACTGTGGTTTCTTGCAAACTTTTTGTTTAGTATGCGCCTCAATATGGCTGGCGCGACACCTTGTGTGTTGGCGCCAGTTTTCATTTTAGTCCCCATAAGTCCCAAACCTTCCAATCATCAATCAGACCAAAATCATTCGTAACTATTCAGATAGCTGCGAAATATCTTGTAGCTGTTCAGATTACTGCTGATTTGTTCGATAGCAAGGCAGAAAAACGCAGTTTGCTCCTGCAAATGAGTATTTTCTAACGCTGCTATCGAACAAATCAGGGGTGAGCTGAATAGTTACAATCATTCAAGCTCATTGCATTACAACCTAACTCAGGAAATTCATCCATAAGCTTCTCAAAACGTTCAGACCAATGGGAATTCGGGCAAATAATTCCCATCATCTTTTGCATCATACAGAAGTAAAAGAATGGTCGTTCAGGTTTCAACTGATGCCAATATTCACCTCGGGCAGGTGTTGCATATTCCAACACGTTTACATTCCAAAGGCGGCTATGATGTGCCGATACATTGCGAATAAAGTTCAAGCTTCGCAGCCAACTAGCCATCACTTTTCCGTCTGCAATACCATACTTAACCGCAATCGCTTGTTGGTCTTCACGTTTCATGCCCGCAAAAAGTCTGGACAATAAACCAAAATCCCAAATCTCAGTCGAAACCCATACTGGAAGCTTTCCATACTTATCCAGATAATGCTTAACAAACTCAACCCTGCGAGAACGAGCAAGGTTTTTCTGATAGGAATCCAGCCACTCTTCATGCGCTGTTTTTCCACTTCGCCGAATACGCGAACCAAAATCCTGATAAAATACATTTGCATTTTCATGGGCATAAATATCTTTTTTGCCAAGT
>JAUZQT010000119.1 GCA_030950825.1 Mariprofundaceae bacterium
AGCTCAGCAACCCAACTGTATTGGGAATCCATTATAAAACAGGCGTGTTTATCATGGATCCTCAATACAAGCACTTGAGGATGACGAAATAAATGCATATTTGAGTAGGCTGCGGGATAAGTCATAGGTAAGTTGCGCTGCCACTGCTTATTTTTTAATTATGCTGAATAGTTACTTTTTTTAAACATAAAACAAATAAAATGGCGAACTGACATGCCCTTTTATTGAGCCTCGACAGGGAAGGTATTCCGACTAGTGTAGCAATATTAACAAGGCATTGGAGACAAATGATAAAAAAAACTTTACCTGACCCTGTATTTCAGGGATAAACGCCATCATGCAATGGACTTTATCCAATCAACTCACTGTCGCCCGTGTCGCGCTTATTCCACTTCTTATTATCGCATTTTATTTTTTGCCTTCCCCGTGGAATTATTATATCACCGCATTCATCTTTGCTTTAGCAGGACTTACCGACTGGCTTGATGGCTATATTGCTCGCAACCGCAATGAGGTTACCGCCTTTGGAAGATTTCTGGATCCAGTCGCTGATAAGCTTCTGGTCGCCACTTCACTGGTTCTTTTAGTCGAAGGAGGCTATGCCCCTGCGATACTTGCAATTATTATTGTTGGGCGCGAAATTACTATCGGAGCCTTGCGCGAATGGCTTGCCGAAAGCTCAATGATTGTACACGTTTCACAAATGGGAAAATGGAAAACCGCCATGCAGTTGTGTGCTATCGAGGCACTCTTTTTGCACATTGAAATCATGGGCTTAAACTTTCACCAAGCAGGTCTCATACTTTTATGGTTGGCAGCATTATTAACACTATGGTCTGGCTACGAATACTTACACAATGCGTGGCTTGAACTGAAAAGATAGCCGCATGAGCGCCTCGAAAATAATATAATACCTAGCCTGAATAACTCATAAATCGCCATGCTGATTACGTCTGCCCATGCGTGGACGCACGCCTACAGGCGGCAGTATTTGTGAATAATGCGAGATAGTTTAAGGTTCTCAAAATTTTGCTAAATACCATGATGATTCTCTGGAATTTATCACAGTTCGCTATTTTAAACACAAGAGAGTTCTCATGCTGTCCAAAATAATACAACACATTCAACCACGACATATCGGCCTATTAGCCCTGTGTGGGCTTGCTTTTTTATATATGGCTATGTTTCGTTATGATGCTTATGGCATTGAGGAGGGTGCTGCGCGTGCCCTGTTGATTAACTGGTCGATTATTGATCAGATTGCCAATGCCACACCGTTATTTGGCATGCCTGATCTACGTGCCATCATGTTTATCTTCTTGGATATTCACTGGGCAGGAAGCCTGTCTGCCGCCAAAATCTTCACCTTATTTATGCTGTTAAGCACTGCTTTGATGCTTTATCGCTGGGGTGAAAACAACGACAGCTCAGAAACATCTACCATTGCCACGGCTTTATTACTTATTTCCCCAATCACTATTATGCAGGTTGATTCTATTTCTCCGGGCGTGTTTTTATTATTCTGTTTTATTTGTGCCTTTTGGTTAGAAAATATGTATCAACGTGGTGAGCGTACCTTGACTGGCTCGCTATTTATGTTAAGTGTTATGTCTGCTTTTGCCGTAAGTCTGCACCCGATGGGCTTGGCACTTCCTATTGCCCTATTCCTGCTTTGGATCCCCAAGAAGAGCGATCAAATTGAAGGTATTAAAAAACGCCGCAACCTCATGGTCGGCATTGGAATTAGTACTATATTGTTGTTAATTATGCGCTGGGGTTGGTCAGGGCTTGAAAATCAAGGTGACCACCTCGCATCGTTGGGTGCTATTCTTACAGGTTCACCTATTTTACAAGCCACGCCACCCACTGGTTATGGCCTGATTGTGGCTAGTTTACTAGGCTTTACCATTGCTGTGTATATTTACCGTCGTTATTTCGAGTTATTCAGCTTGACCTTGGTGATTGCCTGCTTGATTGGCCTACTAAACCCTGATACCTCGTGGGCACTTATCGCACTCAGCTGCATATTATTTTTGGGGTTGCCTATGTTGACAGCACTGCACCGCAGAACAGGTATCCAGAGCCTTATGGGGCAACGCGGCCTGATCCTTGTTCTCATTGTTGTTTGCACCAGTGTTTTTACATCAGCAGACAAACATTACCGCACAATTAGCCAGCTTAAATTAAAAACAGATACCGATTACCTATTGGCATCTGCGGCAAGCATTGCCAGTAACCATAATAAAGAATTTCTTATGGCCAGTCAGTGGCCTGCGCGCACCATGCTGACAACCAAACGTGATGTACTGCCATTACCACCACAGCGTATTTTAGAGGATGGCAATAGCTTTCGTGAAAAAACAATAGGCATTACACATTTTATGTTTGATCCCAATGCCCCTGGCAATGAAGCATTGACGCGCATATCAGCCAGCCTTGGTCGTCAAATGAAAACTATTGAGCTACTTCCTTCTGGTGTTATTATTCAAGTCAATCGGGAATAAAAAATAGGTAACTACCCAGCTCACTCCTGATTTTCCCGCTTGCTGCGTTGAAAAATGCTCATTTACAGTAGTAAACTCCGCTTTTTCGCCTTGCCATCAGAAAAATCAGAAGCAACCTGATCAGTTACGGGATATTTTCAAGAGGTGCTGAGTAATTACAAAAATAGTAACCATTCAGCGCACCACTGATTTGCCCAAAATCAGGGTGTAAAAATCGCAACACCCTCATATAAACATTGTCCTTCTGATGCTTTCATGCTGCAATTCAGCCATAAGATCGCAGATTCAGCTTGAATATGGATATTGTTTATTTCGGGCTAAGGCATTGTAAATCAAGGTGAGGGCATATGCAAAAAAACGTGACAAATCATTTACCAAAAAAGATGAGCATGACAACAAAGATTCTGATTTGGATGGCAGCTGGTCTAATTGTTGGCAGCCTGATTAATACCTTTGCGTCAGACGTGATGTGGGTTCAGGATTACCTTGTACTCGGGCTGTTTCATGTCATTGGTGCCATGTTCATCAACCTACTTAAAATGCTGGTTGTTCCACTGGTTACATTCTCATTGATCTGTGGTGTATGTGGTATTGGCGATATCAATAAACTTGGTCGTGTCGGTGGCAAAGCCTTCGCATTGTTTATGCTTACCACAGCCTTGGCGATTAGCTTAGCGATTGGCGTTTCCATCCTATTCGCACCTGGTGAAGGTTTTGAGCTTGCCAATGCGGCAAGCAATAGCTTTAGTGCGCCGCAAGCCCCCCCACTCACCCAAGTATTTATTGATTTAATTCCAAGCAACCCTATTGCCGCTTATGCTGAAGGTAATATGTTGCAGATCATCTTTTTTACCATTTTATTTGCTGTTTGCATTCTAATGGTGGGTGATGCGGGAAAACCATTGATTGATGCTGCCGAACGCTTAAACGAAGTTATGATGAAGGTTGTCAGTGTGGTGATGCAGTTGGCTCCTTATGGTATATTTGCATTAATGGCCAAAACCTTTTCTTTGCAAGGCCTAGATATGATTATTCCTATGATGAGCTACTTTGCAGTCTTGGTGTTTGTATTGATCTTACATGCTACTGGCACATTAATGGTTTTACTTAAAGTTTTGGGGCGTGTTAACCCAATCACATTCCTTAAAAAAATGCGCAGCACACAGGTGTTTGCCTTTAGTACATCCAGCTCCAACGCTACGATTCCAGTCACCTTACGAAGCACAGAAAAACGCCTCGGTGTGGATAATTCCACCGCCTCATTTATTGTCCCCTTCGGCGCAACCATAAATATGGATGGTACGGCCATTATGCAAGGCGTGGCAACGGTATTTATTGCCAATGTTTATGGCATTGATTTGGGCTTAAGCGGCTACCTCACGGTGATTGGTATGTCCGTCTTGGCATCCATTGGTACTGCCGGCGTTCCTGGTGTTGGCTTGATCATGCTGGCTATGGTCTTTGCACAAGTTGGGCTGCCAGTTGAAGGCATTGCCTTGATTATGGGTGTCGATCGCTTGCTGGATATGATCCGTACAGCCGTGAATGTTACAGGTGATGCGGCGATCACCACCATTGTTGCACGTAGTGAAAATAGTATTGATATGGATGTTTTTAACGATCCCAATGCTGGTGCTGAACAAGCATTACACCTACCACATAATCAGAGGACAGCATAATATGAATGTGACTCGTTTTAAATCGAATATATGTCGTAACACCTTATGGCAGCTGGCTTTAACGTCACTATTAACACTGTCCTTACTGATCATCTTCTCAGATTTTGTAACTCAAATATACACCGCCAATCAGCAAACATCATTGGGCTTGATTCTTAATGGTGCGATTTTAAGTTTATTTTTGATTGCCATGTTGCGCTTGCTGATATTACTGCTGCACTATCGCAAAGAAGAGCTGGCACTTCATAAATTTCAGCAACATTTGGAGGATGATGCCTCTGGATTATTGTATGGCATTCCTGAACACAGCATCATCGTTTGCCGTTATCATACTATCCAAACACTGCGTGCCCGCCATGCCACCATCAATCATCAAGCTTTGGCATCAACGCTTATGGCAGATGAAAGCACACGCACCGGAAGCATTCGTTTTATACATAATATCCTTATTTTATGCGGTGTATTTGGCACTATTTTATCACTCTCCATAGCATTGTTTGGTGCATCAAGTTTGCTGGAGTCGGCCGTATCGTCCTCAGGCATGGGTATGGTGATTCATGGCATGTCTACAGCACTTTCCACCACCATGACAGCCATCTTATGCTACCTCTTTCTGGGGTATTTCTTTGGTGCATTGCAAGATGTGCAAACAAAAATATTGAGCACCGTCGAACATATTAGCAGCACCCGCTTGCTGCCTGCCGCACAAATCACAACAGAATCAGTGAATAGCAAGCTTTTCGAGCTTATGCAGACCATGTCAAAAATGTTGCATGGCATGGGAGAATTGACCAAACATATGCAACTGAGCCAACAAGACCTACCTGAGTTAACCAAGCTTCTGCGTCAACACGTCGAAAAGTCCAGTGTCAGAGATACAATGATGATGCAACAAATGGGACAAATTCAGTCGCTGTTACGGGAAGGCTTCCGCCTCAAGGATCAATAATCATGCACGGCGGATTTATTGATCTGAGAATGCATCGCAAACAACAAGGCGATGAAGGTTTTTGGCCATCATTTACCGATATTATGACGGTCATTTTAATGATTTTTTTATTGGCTATGCTTACTTTATTGATTCGTAATATGGACTTGGTCAAGCAATTGCGTGCATCCCTTCAAGCCGAACAACAGGCAAGCACAGATCTAGCCTCAAGCTCATCACAAAACACATCATTGCATGAACATATTCAAGCACTAGAAAATGAAGTCGCCATGATGCGTATGCGTTTGATGGACATGGATGAAGAGCGGGATCAGTTAAAACAATCCCTTGCCCAAAGTCAAAAAGCGGATGCACAACATCAAATCCAAGAGCAGCAATGGCAACAAACAACATTGACATTCAAACAGCGTATTCAAGCTTTGAATGACAAAATTCTAACGCAGCAAGCCATCGAAGAAAGCTTACAGCAACGCTTTACACTGCAAGCCGATGCCTATGCCCAGCTACAACAACAAAATATTTTACAAACTGGAAATTTGGAACATTTACAATCTGAGCACACCAACCTTGAGAAAAAATATCAAAAGTTGATACGTCCAGCGCGCAGTGTTGCAGGGAAGTTTGTTGTGATGGTGCGTTATAAAAAAATAGATGGCATCCTAACAATTGATATAAAATCACCGAAACAGAAACAATATCAGCGCATTAGTGCCCTTGAAATGCATCGAACGTTAAGCGCTTTTCAAAAACAACATCAAAAGAATCTTTATGTTAAAATTGTTTTCCCTGAAGATAGCGCACTATCCTATAATGAAGCTTGGAATTTAACAGAATCACTGCTACGAATGTATGACTATTATTACCAACAATAAGGGGGAGCCCATGAGCCATTGCCTATTTTGTAAAATCATACAAGGAGACATTCCTGCCAATAAAGTTTATGAAGATGATCAGGTATTTGCTTTCAACGATATTCACCCCAAAGCTCCCACCCATGTATTGGTGATCCCCAAAGAGCATATCCCAACCCTTTCCGATGCAAAAGATCCAGCCATACTTGGCATGCTGATGCAGCGGGTGGATCATATTGCCAATGATGTATTAAACCTTGAAGCAGGTTACCGCATCATCATCAATGTACTTGAAGGTGGTGGTCAGGAAATCTTTCATTTACATGCCCATATTCTTGGCGGGAAAAAACTCCCGTTTTGATTTGGAAGTATCACCATGGCTAAAAAGATAGTACGGACGCGCTCAAAACTCACCGATATTCATCACAACCTTGCTGATATATTGGGCTCAGAGCGTTTGGATCAATTGGTTGGCTTGTCACGATTACGTAGACTTTGGCCAGATATTGTTGGCCCCATGCTTGCCCAACGAACAGAACCCATTGAATTCAAACCCAGTAATGATGGTAGCAGCACCTTGGTGATTGCGGTCAATCATTCGACCATGGCACAACAAATTATTTTTCTACGTGATGATATTCGTAAGTCCTGTTTTGAAAAAGCTCGCATGGGGCGTATCGCCAAAATTTTTACCCGCGTCCAAGCTGTTGCAGGCATTCGGCCTGAAAAAATAAAACCAGAAGCAATGCCTGTTAGCCTGCAAAAAAAGAAACAACTTGCATCTGAGCTTCAAAACATCAAAAATCGCCAACTTCGCCACGCAATGTTTGAAGCTCGGCTTGCACAATTACGTTATAGTCATGGAGAAACAACATGAAAAAAATACTAACACTCAGTATGTTAGCTGTCTTTTGCCTAGTCTTTTCTGGCACCAATCATGCCGAGGCCAAACGCTTTGGTGGCGGCTCTAGCTTTGGCAAGAGCTTCAGCAACAAAAGCGCTGCTCCAGCGCCTCGTATGTCGCAACAAAAACAAGCTGCACCAAGCAAACAAGCAGCAGGCAGCCCCGCACGTGGCGGTATGATGGGTATGTTGGGTGGTTTGGCACTTGGTGGTATGTTGGGAGCACTGTTCTTCGGAGGTGCCTTTGATGGCATCAATTTCTTTGATATTCTCATTCTTGCTGGCATTGCCTTTGCTGTTTTCTGGTTTATGCGACGTAAAATCCAGACAGCTTCGCCGCAAAATGCCTATGCAGGCGGCGCTCAAGCTGACCAAGGTGCAGAACAAACAGGCAATCACGATGATGCCTTTACAACATCGCAACATGCACCCCAAACATCGGAGCATATGCTGCGCCCAGATATTGATGAGACACATTTCATTCCAGCAGCCAAAGATATTTTCATGCGCATGCAAACCGCGTGGAATCAAAAAGATATGAATGATATTCGCACTTTTTGCACAACTGAGATTGCCGATAAAATTGAATCAGATATGCAAGCATTGGGCAGTAATCAGACGCGTAATGAAGTAGGAATGCTTGAAGCCAATATTGCCGATGCATGGATTGAATCAGACGATGAATGGGTTGCTATTCATTTTCAGGCAATGCTGAAAGAAGAGACCTTAAACAGTGAAGGTAAAAGCCTTGGAGAAAAATCACACGAAACCCACGAAACTTGGATTTTCCGCCATGCAATCAGTGGTGACGATCCAACGTGGTATCTAGCAGGTATTCAACAAGCAGGGTAACGTATCAATTAGGCAGGCTTTTGGATGAACATCTTGTGAACATGCTGAATAGTTGCGATAGATTTTAAAAATCCAGCTGATCAGGGCGCTTCTTCTCATCCTCTTGTCCGTATACAAGCGCCATCGCACGCAACTCAGACATACTTAATACTTCTGTAATTTTAAAAATAGAATAATTGCAACCAAACTCCCCCGTTGGGTATATTCGGCAGATATTTGTCTCGGGATTACCCACGCCTTGAATATCAACCGTCAACGCAGAATGATAATGGTCGTCACTACCAAGCCAAACATGCCAGCTACCATCCAAACGCTCCAATAACACAGGCCACACTTTCTTTTGCACCATCGCATTATGTCGGTGGATAAATTTCAATGTCGCATGCTTTGTCGTACCGCGTATAAATTCCACACCCAAACGCTCATACCCCTGCAAAGAAACCTGAACATGCCGAACAATCGCATGTTTCGGCCAACCTGTTTTAACTGGCCATTCAAAACTAAGCATCGCGCCAACAGGGATCACGCGACCATTGCGAATATCACACTGCAACATTGCGCCCTTGTGCGATAAGTTATGCAACACCCAGCCCTTTTCAGCTTCCGATGCCTCCCATTCATTATCCGCATCGATATGTAGTCCAACATGGACACCAACATTAACTTGTTTCTTGCTAACAGCTGTTCGTTTTTCACGTTTGATACGACGAAATGCCGCCATAAGAATATCACCGCAAACTCTGGCATCCGACACATCACTTTCTAGGCGCATGGCATACCCTTTATTGCTAAGCGCTTCGGCCTTATTCGCCATATCCAGATCCTGCAACACACGCCGTAAAAGTCCAGATGCTGAAATTGCCAAAACCTCGCAAGCAATATGATCAGGGAAACGTACCATTCGTTTGGGTTTGGTGTGTGGCTTACTGATTTGACTCACCAAAAACGGCCCTCGATTGGGGTTGGCTACAGTTTCACCCGCACGTAAAAATACAATATCTGCCAAAGAAGCATATTGTGAAACACGCCATAACATGACTTTTTTATCTTCATTGGTGCATGCGTATAAGTCCATGCGGCGAATCAACTCA
>JAUZQT010000012.1 GCA_030950825.1 Mariprofundaceae bacterium
AAAAGTTAATGTTTGTAACAGTTTGATTTTGCAAGGATATATTAAAAATCGCTTCGGCATTTGGGCGATGTAATTTTTAATATGCAGCGGATATAGGAAATAAGGCCGCTACTCACATGCTTTATGAAAAAGTACCTGAAAATTGGCGAAGGTATTGACAATAGACAACAATTCCTTTTTTGTTGGTACACGCCAATCTATATATCCAGCAAACCCACCATTATCATTTAACGCTTTAGCATTTTGTTTAGCCTTAAAAAAACTGAATTTAAATTTGCCTGTAATTATGTCCCAAATGTTGCCTCTCGAACATTGTTCACCACTAGTACCTTCTGAACATTGTTTCCACATCAACCCTGTTATCTTATCTGTGACTGTTCCATCTCCATTAACTTGGTAATCATTTGTGGTTGCGTCACAACTTGCAGCTTGACGCTCTTTAACGGTCTTGTGATTCTTTTCGCTGATTGGCCGTCCATCTGAGCTAGTTGCTCCTCTAACTGCCTATTCTTACGAAGAAGCGCCTCTTTTTCTAATGTTTCTTTCTTGTCCTTTTCCACCGCTGGCACAAAATAAAAATCACCAATCACCAATCACCTGATCATACACCGCTGGTACCTGCTTTGTGCCAACACCTTCTGCCAAGGCTGCGACCTGCTTACGCACTTGCCGCACAACTTCTGAAATGTTCTGACCTGGCTTCTTCATCTCTTTTAAAAAAACGCGGGTGAATACGCCATTCGGATCAGCATCATCTTCGCTAAGGTTATCCAGTGCTTTCTGCCCATCGCCAGCTGAGTAGATCACCATCTGCCCCTCAGCTGCACGTTCGCGAACCAAACCGCGTGTACCGAAACTACGAGCGTTTCCATTTTTGAAAGGGTTATCCCTACAGGCATCCACAATCACCATTGAAAGACGGACTTTTTTCTCTCTTAAATCATCAAGAATACGCTGAAGCGCAAGCGATCCATCTCGAACCTGATCACGGCCAGCATTTGGCACATCCACGGGGAGAAGATAATTTGCCAGACCATTGATCGCTACCCCATGACCAGCATAATAAAACACCGCCTCATCTCCATGCTTGAGGATGGACTTGAAATTGCGTACCGCTTTAAACAGTTGGCTACGGTTCAAATCATGTTGATAGTCAACATCATAACCAACATCATTGAGTGCCTTAGCCATAGCATTGGCATCTGCCACAGCCGTGTGCAGGGTGCTAATATGGAGATAAGCATCGTTCCCGATCACCAATGCCACCCTGTTTGCGGCATTCGCCATCGCTGGCAAAAGCATTATCAATATCGCAACGATCATTTGACTATATCGATTCATCAGTAACCTTCTTTCATAACGCTCATCGCAGATAATGCCACCGCTATAGCAGCGGATCAAGCTGTTCAAAATAGTCTACAAAAGATGCTTTGATCATCTTCTCAGCAAAGGCAATGTGTTTATCAGACAGCGATTCAAACAGTTTGTGTTTCTTCTTGGATAAGCTCCCACCATTTTGAACACACAAGTTCACCAATAAGGTTAAATCCTTATCTGGCATATTGTAGGCATCATCAATCATGCGCTTGGCCTCATCAAAGGCTCGCAGATATTCCAGCTCTTGTGGTAAGCGAAGCCCTACAAAATGCTCAACACATTGGTATATAAACTCTGCCTGCTCGGTCGCATCGGCATAACGATATAGATCAGATGTATTATTGATCAGTTCAACATTATAATCGGCACTGACGATCCATTCCGAACGCTGAAGAATCGGAGCTGAAAGCTTCTCCAGTGAAGCAATGTATGCATCAATATTTTCGAGCAACTCGGATGAAACAGGCACTTTTCCCAGCTGATGTAATATAAACCGATGAATACGCCCGTTCCCATCTGAGAATGGATGAATGATAATGAACCCATAAGCCAATGCTGTCGCCGCTGCTATAGGGTGCCTGTCAAACATGCGCGAATAGGCTTCAAACCATGCGCCCATCAGCGACCCCAGAGCATCGGGATGCGCGCTGATATGTTCAGGTAAAGGCCTGGCATCCGGAAGGCGGTTACCAATCCAGCCAAAATCTTTTCGCCAACCACCATCAGGATCAGAAACAAGTTGCTTTTGCATCTCAAACAGCTTGGCATCATCAAGCCGCGATCCCATAAAGGCACGCACGGTTTTCATCCAGCGAACAGCACGGTTATCAAATTTTTCCTTTTCAATTTCAAAGCTTTTTTGGGAATCTTTGGTCAGTAAAAATGACTCAGCTCTACCAATCATGGCGTGGTTGGAATAAACATCGTGCATTTGCTTATGCAAGCCTTTGGCATCAAAGGCTTTCATGGCTGCGGTTTTACGAATGAGCCAGCAAAAGCCAGCAACACCCGGCATATTGTTGCGCACTTTATGGCGTTGTGAGTTGATTTTATCTGCGGTGTAATAGGCATTCTCATTCAGCGCATCAACATATTTGAATTTGGTATCGGCATCTGGAAGGTTTAATATTTTACCCGTCAGCCATTCATAAAAGAACCATGCCCGGCGCGTTTGCAAGCCTTGAGGGTTCGCAGAAATCCACTGCTCAAGCTCTTTAGGGTCACACGCATTGAATAATGCCTTGAGAATACCAAGGTTTAGATTTTCATGCTTTAGTGCAAAAAGAAGATGCCCTGCCAAAGTATCTTCCGGCCGATATTCCGGGCGGAAAACGCGATGATCAGGATGCCTTGCCCCACCAATCTTAGAAACAGGCTTGGGGGAATCAATATCCAGATGATATGTTTGTTTCAACCATGCATAGCCACAATAATGTACGCTCATGCGCAAAACCTTACGCTATCTCGAATAAGAAAACTCAACGCAAGATGCCATTGGATGTAATGAAGGTTTATGATGGGCTTTCATTGTACTTCACTGGCAACTAAACGGCTCTTTCAAATTCTAAATGGGTAGGCAAAATTCATAGGGGGATAAGCAAGCTCAATGACTCACCACAAAACAAGCTGTCGAATGCTACTCCTGCAAAGCAGCACGCCTCCCTCATTCGAGGAAGGGCGACTCCGCAGAACAAGCATTCTAGGCAATTTTGAAGCTCATTTTAACATCAGAAGAGCATATAGTAATTCAAGCACAAAAACGGCATTTCATATAGGGTTGCCCGAAATTAATTTTCAGCGAGGTGATATGATGGCTTATAGTCAAG
>JAUZQT010000120.1 GCA_030950825.1 Mariprofundaceae bacterium
TTTGTGACAAAATAGATTGTTCAGGATCGATATCCTTCCTTTTTAAAGTTCTTTTATTCCCCTGCGTATCGTGGCGACTTCCCTGCTGAACACTCAATACTGGATGATTATTTTCATATTTATAAAAGAAAAATGCTCTGCTATTTCCTGCCGTTGGAGCCTCATTTTCGATCTTCTCATCAATCAATGAAAATCGATTACCTTCTGAAGTGAACTCAAAGCGATGAAGCAAACTTTTGGACCCATTCGGGTATTTGACAACGACTTCCACTTGAGCCGATTTATCAGGGCTATCTTTCCGAAGCCAGTCAGTTACTCCTCCGGCTTTCTTAACAGGCGTGGCAAGAGCGTTCGGAGCAGCTTGGAGCAATGAAATCACTTCAATAAAATTTGATTTCCCAGACCCGTTCGGGCCAATCAATACATTGAGTGCTTTCAGTTCCAAATCAATGCCTTCTGAATCAAAGCTCAATAGGTTTTTTACTTTAATGGATTCAATCACCGCTCACTCCGTCATCAGGTGCATCTCAACTATCCAACACTCGGCGCACAGCATCTTGTGTTGCATCAATGGTAATCGGTGTCGCAATGCCAGACATTGCCGTATCAGGATCTTTCAAGCCATTGCCTGTAAGCGTACAAACAATTTTATCACCAGCATTAAAATAACCTGCATTATTCAGCTTAATAATGCCTGCTACCGATGCCGCAGATGCAGGTTCACAAAACACACCTTCAAGTGATGCCAACATATCATAGGCTTGCAAAATTTCTTTATCCGTCACTGCATCAATCACACCGCCTGATTCATCACGTGCCGCTTCTGCCTGTTTCCACGATGCAGGTTTACCAATACGAATCGCTGTGGCAATGGTTTCAGGATTTTCTACGGGTGCACCATTGACAATCGGTGCTGCACCTGCAGCTTGAAAACCAAGCATCTTAGGCAAGCTCTTGGAAATACGTTTTTCATGGTATTCCTTATAACCCATCCAGTAAGCCGTAATATTACCTGCATTACCCACTGGCAAGGCATGAAAGTCGGGTGCAAACCCCAACTCATCAACAATTTCAAATGCGCCCGTTTTCTGCCCTTGAATACGAAATGGATTGACTGAGTTCACCAATGAAATCGAACCGTCGGCAGAAATATCACGTACAATTTGCAAAGCATCATCAAAATTACCACGAATTTGAATCACCTTTGCGCCATAACGCATACCTTGGGACATTTTTCCCAAAGCAATTTTACCATCTGGAATCAATACATAGGCTTCCATGCCGCAATTGGCTGCATAAGCTGCAGCCGAGGCAGATGTATTGCCTGTAGAGGCGCAAATAATCTTGCGTGAACCCGCATTATACGCTTGAGTTACAGCCATGGTCATACCGCGATCTTTAAAGGATCCCGTAGGATTCAGACCTTCAAATTTTAAAAAAATATTCAATTCAGCGTTGATAGCGTTGCGTAAATTATGCGATTCATGCAATGGCGTATTACCTTCATATAAGGTAATCACTGCATCATCTTTGGCTATAGGCAAGAAAGCTCTATATCGATTAATAATTCCTTCATAACGAGGCATCTTAAACTCCAAATGATTCTTTACGTAGAATCAAAACATCTTCCTGAACACTTGGTAGCGATATAATACGGCTAATCGCTGCCTGTAAATTTCCTTCAGTGGTAGCATGGGTCAACATAATCACAGGCACAGCTTGCGTGGCGTGGCGTTCTTTTTGTGAAACCGCTTCTAGGCTGATACGATGATCTGCCAAAATAGAACTAATCGCAGCAATCACACCCGGTTCATCTTGCACCATAAAACGTAAATAATATTCACTTTGAACATCTGCCATCGGCAAGGTTGCAATATCTTGGCGCTCTGATGCGACATAAGCCATCGGTGGCGCTAAATACTTAACACCACCCGAAGCCCCGTTCCCACAAACACGAGCAATATCCATCACATCAGCAATAACAGCAGATGCTGTTGGTCGCTCGCCTGCTCCACGGCCTGTATAAACAGTATGTTCGACAAAATCGCCCGACACCATTACAGCATTGTATGAATCCGATACCTGCGCAATTTGCGCTGATAATGGCACCAATGTTGGATGCACACGCATTTCAACCTTATCCACACCATCAACACAATGCGGCTTGGCAATACCCAGTAATTTAATACGATAGCCAAGCTCGGCTACTGCCTCAATATCAGCGGCGGTAATTTTGCTAATGCCTTCGGTAAACACCTCATCAAACTTGATTTTCGAACCAAATGACATCGAGGCTAAAATAGAAAGCTTATGCGCTGTATCAATACCTTCCACATCAAAGGTAGGATCTGCCTCAGCATAACCCAGCTCCTGAGCTTCTTTCAGGACATCCATATAATCCGCGCCTTCATTTTCCATTTTTGTGAGAATAAAATTGCACGTGCCATTAAAAATGCCGTATAGTGATTCAACACTGTTCGCAGCCAATCCTTCACGCAAAGCTTTCAGGCAAGGAATACCACCGCCTACAGCTGCTTCAAAACCAATGGCCACACCATGCTTTTCAGCCAGTGGAAACAACTCTTCACCATGCTTGGCAATCAACGCTTTATTGGCCGTCACCACATGCTTACCATGCTCAATCGCTGTTGCCACAAAAGTCCGTGCAGGTTCATAACCACCAATCAATTCAATCACCAAATCAATATCATCGGCTGTAACCACATCATTGGCATCATCAGTCAAACGAACACCTGACAAATCCAATCAAAAGTCACGATCAAGTGACCGATCTGCCGCCGCAACCAGACGCAAGGTTTTACCCAATCGACGTGCCATCAATGTTTGCTGCTCAATTAATATACGCGCAGCACCCAGACCGATTGTACCCAGTCCCAAAATACCAACTCGAATTTCACTCATAGATTCTCCACATTTGCACCACAAAAAACATCCAGGGAACGATGTTCATTTTCTTCTCCCTATGTTCTCTACAGTAAACTTAGTTACCCGCACCTGCATGTAAGAACTGGCGTATGCCTCGCAATGCTTGGCGGGTACGATGTTCATTTTCAATCAGTGCAATACGCACAAATTTATCCCCGTAATCACCAAAACCAATACCTGGCGACACAGCGACACCTGCTTCAATTAGCATCTTTTTAGAAAATTCCAGTGAACCCATAGACTTAAATTCATTGGGAATCTCAGCCCAAACAAACATCGATGCCTTGGGTTTATCCGCCATCCAGCCCATTTTATGTAGGCCGTCAATCAACACATCACGACGCGACTGATACATTTGACGAATCCCTTCCACACAGTCTTGTGGACCATTGAGTGCCGCACAGGATGCAATCTGAAGCGGCTGAAAGGTTCCATAATCCAAATAAGACTTAATCTTTGCCAGTGCAGCTACAATTTCTTTATTGCCCACCATAAAACCCATACGCCAACCTGGCATATTATAACTTTTTGAAAGTGAATAAAACTCAACCGCCACATCCTTAGCACCCGAAACCTGCATAATAGATGGGCATTGATAACCATCAAAAGTGATTTCAGCATAAGCAATATCGGATACCACAATCAAACTGTTTTCACGCGCAAAATCAACCAGTTTCACATAAAAATCCAAATCAACCACTTGTGCCGTTGGATTGGATGGAAAATTCACAATGATAAGCTTCGGACGCGGCCAGGAATCTTTCACTGCCTGTTCAATATCTGCAAAATAATCACGATCTGGACCCATTGGTACATGGCGAATATCTGCACCTGCAATGATAAAGCCATACGGATGAATAGGATAAGCTGGGTTTGGAGTCAGGATCAAGTCACCAGGAGAAGTAATGGCAACTGCTAAATGTGCCAAACCTTCTTTCGAACCAATCGTTGCAATAGCTTCAGTTTCAGGATCCAAATCAACATCAAATTTACGCTTATACCAAGCACAAATTGCTTTACGCAGACCAGGAATCCCTCTTGAAACGGAATAACGATGATTGCGGCCATCTTGTGCTGCTTCACAGAGCTTATCAACGATATGCTGCGGTGTTGGCTGGTCTGGATTACCCATGCCAAAATCAATAATGTCTTTGTCTGCATGACGAAGTTCCATCTTCAACTTGTTTACTTCTGCGAACACATAAGGGGGAAGGCGTTTAATTTTATCAAATTCAAACATGAATAGTCGTCAAAACTCCTAAATATCGCCCAAAAATAGGCGGGCTAATTGTATGGTTGCTAGTTACTGTGGTCAAGAAAGGTTAAAAACAGAAAAAAGGACAATAAAAAAAAGCCTGCCCAACAAATGCTGGGCAGGCTTTTTAACACTCAGGCATGAAACCTTAATGTTTCACATCTTTCCAGACTTCAACCTTCAAGCGCCACAACACAAGTGTTAAGAGCAACAAGAAGCCCAACACCCAACAACCAAGCGCACGACGTTCATTTTGATGTGGATCCGCAATGAATGCCAAGAAAGCAGACACATCCTGCGCATCTTTTTCAAGTTGAGCGGTATCTTCTGGTTCATGATCCAACCACGCCAATGGATCGGGCATGGCAATACGATGACCTGGAAAATACTCGTTGTAGTTTCCTTCAGGAATTTTTCCTTCGGGATCGTTTTCAAAGCCCGTCAATATTGAATACACATAATTCGCACCACCGCGACGCGCCGCAACAATCACGGATAAATCAGGGGGTACTTTACCATAAGATGCTTCCCCATCTTCAAGTGAAAGTTCAGTCCGAATACCTTCAGTCATAGCATGATCACCACGAAGCTCATCAACCTCTTCACGGCTTAAGCCAATCTCTGGATAATCCATCAAACCCTTGTAAGTCACATAGGTGGCTGAATGACAACCCATACAAACATCTGTAAAGACAGTCAAACCACGGCGGATTTGAGCTTGATCGGTCACATCAATTTTAGCATGTTTTAGCGCTGCTTCATGCCCTTCACTGGCCAAAGCACTTTGCGAAAAAGATAGCACCATTAGTGTACCAACAGCGATTAATAACTGTTTCAGCTTCATATTAAATCCCCTCCGGCACAGGTTTGGTCTTTTCAAACTTCGGCACAACGAGCAGCAACAAGAAGAATGCGAAGTAATAGGTCGTCGCAATCTGACCAATGAGCTTCAACGTTGGTGTTGGCGCCGAGTGACCACAATAGCCCAAGACGATCACGGTAACGAAGAACAAATAAACCATTTGTTTAAACACTGGACGGTAACGCGCCGAACGAACCTTGGAACGATCCAAGAATGGCAGTGCAAACAGAATGGCCAAAGAAGCACCCATCATCACCACACCCAGCAATTTGGATTCAAATGAACGCAAAATCGTATACCAAGGTGTCAAATACCAAACTGGCGCGATATGCGCAGGTGTTGATAAATTATTTGCAGGCACATAGTTATCCACCTCAATAAAGTAACCCCAAGCTTGCGGATTAAAGAATACAAAGTAGCAATAAACCAACAAGAACACAGCCACACCAAAGGCATCTTTGATGGTGTAATAAGGGTGAAACATAATCTTCTCTTCATCTTTGGTCAGATCAATGCCATCAGGATTATTGGAATGCACCACATGTAAGGCATGGATATGTCCACCAACAATTGCAGCTAGCAATAATGGGAAAAGATAATGCAGTGAGAAGAAACGATTCAATGTTGGATCACCAACCGCGAAACCACCACGCAATACTTCCTGCAAGAACTCGCCAATTATAGGTAAAGCACCAAACAAGTTCGTAATCACAGTTGCACCCCAGAAAGACATCTGACCCCAAGGCAATAAATAACCAAAGAATGCAGCACCTTGCATAATCAATAGGATTACAACACCAATGATCCACAATAATTCACGAGGCTCTTTATACGAACCATAATAC
>JAUZQT010000121.1 GCA_030950825.1 Mariprofundaceae bacterium
GCTCAATATAAACTCTGTTGTTCTTGTTTTTCATAAAGGTTGAGCCTCTCTCAACACAGAATCTCTGATACCGGGGTGCAATGCTTTTTCAGTCACTACATCAACCTTTCGACCCAGCAACTCAGATACATCCATCAAAAAACCTCCCAAAGCAAGACCAGAACGACCAGGCTCTAGTTCAACCAGAAGATCTACATCGCTGCCTGCCCGAGCCTCATCACGTACCATTGAGCCAAATAGTCGGACATGACAAACACCTCGCTGTTCGGCCAGCTGTAAAATCTTACCTTTAGAACGTTGAATCAAATCATCCATGGTTAATCTCCAAAAGGAATTGGTTCAATAATTGAATTAATTTTTCTTCCAACACCTTTGCCCTAGGCTATCGAAATAATGGGCTTTTATTAAACTTTAATTTGCCAGTTTTTAGCTCTTTATTATTAAATAAAGACGCAACTATTCAGCATGCTAACAAGATGCCCAACTTGGCTCTAAAAAACGTCATTCCTGCTTCGACAAGCTCAGCAACCCAACTGTATTGGGAATCCATGATGAAAATCGTGGTTATCAATGGATCTCGTACTTCGACAAGCTCAGTATCCTGTTTACTGAGCTTGCCCAAGCATAGGATGACGATACAAGGGGTATATCGGATAAAGTCAATAGTGAGCTGAATAGTTACAGAATATTTATGGTTAAAGGGCAGTCCTAACCCCCCGATAATTTGGCCTTAAAGCCCTCTTTTTCAAGTAGTGCCAAAAGTTTTTCTCTATGATCCCCCTGAATCTCGATGTTGTTTGATTTTATAGCGCCGCCGGTACCTAGCTGGCTCTTTAGTTTTTTATGAAGTGTTTTTAAAGCATCTGACGGTAAGTCCAGCCCTTCAATAACACAAACGCTTTTACCGCCTCGTCCTTTACTTTCTCTGCGTATTCTCACGCCTTGTTTTGCAGGATTCTTAATAATGTTTGCCTGCATATTTTTTTTCTGTTGCCTTTTACCAGAGTTTGATTGCGGCATGGTTTTGCCGATGTGACCATCTTCTGTGGAGTAAACAAGGCGTTTATTTTGGGTCATTAAGGACTCCTTTTTAGCATCAAAATCTTGCCTGAAATATATCTCAACAAGTATGACAATGCGTAGCTTATTCGTCCAATAAGACCCGTCTGTTTCCCCTTCATTATTTAGGGAAAAAGCGAGTAAAAATATAGAAATAATAAGTGTTTTATGCTATTCGCTTGCCGCGCTGGTATGCACAAGGCATGATTCGCCTTCGCCACACTTTCTGGGGGAAATCATGTCTGCTAAGAATGAACAAAAAGCAACGGATGGAATGACACACGAAGGTCGCTTTTATAGCGCTGAGCGCCTGCATGCGATGCATGATATGATGCTTTATATTCGCCGCTTTGAAGAAAAAGCTGGTCAAATGTATGGCTTGAAAAAAATTGGTGGTTTCTGTCACTTATGTAATGGACAAGAGGCTGTTTGCGTTGGCATGGAAGAGGCCGCCGATTCGAAAGATTACATGATGACCAGTTATCGTGACCATGGGCATATCTTAGCCCGAGGCTCAGACCCAACTGCGATTATGGCAGAGCTACTTGGTCGCGCAGGTGGTGTTGTGGGCGGCAAAGGTGGCTCCATGCACATGTTCGATATCGAGAAAAACTTTGCTGGCGGGAACGGTATTGTTGGCGAGCAGGTGCCTATTGGCATTGGTTTTGGTTTTGCATCCCAATACCGGGATGACAAGCGTGTTTCGATCACTATTATAGGTGATGGTGGTGTGAATCAAGGCGCTGTGTATGAATCCTTTAATATGGCGGCACTTTGGAAGTTACCCGTTATATTTGTCATTGAAAACAATCAATATGCCATGGGTACATCACTAAGCCGCGCATCAGCAGAAACGCATCTCTACAAACGTGGCATATCATTTAAAGTGCCTGGTATCCAAGTGGATGGCATGAATGTTCTTGAGGTGGAACGCAAGATGGATGAAGCTTTAGAGCATGCGCGCTCTGGTAATGGACCTATGATTGTTGAAATGATGACGTACCGTTATCGTGGGCACTCTATGTCTGACCCTGCGACATATCGTACCCGCGATGAGGTTGATGAATTGCGTTCTGGCCGTGATCCGATTGTGCGTTTGCAAAAACAAATGATCGAAGCGAGTCTTGCAAGTGAAGCTGGTTTCAAACAAAAAGACAAAGATATCAAGAAAGAAATCGTTGGCGTAGCAAAAGCCGCTGAAGCGCAACCTGAACCCGATCTTTCAGTGCTATGGGATGACATCCTCACCGATGAAATTCCTAATGCATACCCTTATCCAAGGCAGGTAAGTTAATCATGGCTAAAATCACATACCGTGAAGCACTGAATCAAGCAATGTGCAACGAAATGGAGCGCGATGACCGCGTATTTTTGATGGGTGAAGAAGTCGCTGAATACAATGGCGCATATAAAGTATCTCAAGGCATGTTGGATAAATTTGGCCCCAAACGCGTCATTGACACCCCCATTACTGAGCTAGGATTTGCTGGCTTGGGTGTGGGTGCTGCGATGGCTGGATTGCGACCGATTATTGAGTTTATGACATGGAACTTCGCTATTTTAGCCGCCGATCAAATCGTTAACGCCGCAGCAAAAATGAAATATATGACAGGTGGTCAATACAATTGCCCCATGGTATTTCGTGGGGCTGGCGGTGCTGCGGCTCGTGTAAGCTCACAACATTCCCAAGCCTTTGAAAACTGGTATGCCAATATACCAGGATTGAAGGTGGTCATGCCATCCAATCCAGCCGATGCAAAAGGCTTATTGGCAGCGTCTATTCGTGATAACGACACTGTGATTTTTATTGAAAATGAGATCAACTATGGCGATATTGGTGAAGTCCCCGAAGGTGAATATATCATTCCTTTGGGTAAAGCCGATATCAAACGGGTAGGTAGTGACATTACCTTAATTGCCCACTCCCGCATGACTGGCTATGCCCTAGCTGCTGCGGAAGAGTTGAGTAAACAGGGAATTGATGCTGAAGTAGTGGATCCGCGCACCATTCGGCCCCTTGATGAAGCAACGATTTTGGCATCGGTTGCTAAAACCAACCGTGCGGTGGTAATCGAAGAAGGTTGGCGTTTTGCGGGTATTGGTGCAGAAATTTCTGCACGCATTATGGAAAAAGGCTTTGATGATCTGGATGCGCCTGTTGCTAGGGTCACAGGCAAAGATGTACCCATGCCCTATGCTGCCAATTTGGAAAACTATGCCTTGCCATCTGTGGCAGAGATTGTGGAAGCAGCGCGTGTTACTTGTAACCGTGCTTAATGAAATAAGGTAACAGAATTTGTAACTATTCAGCACGGTTACAAAACAAGATGTAGCTGTTCAGATTGCAGCTGATTTACCCGAGATCAAGGCGAAAAAACGGAGCGTACTCGTGTATGTGAGTATTTTTCAACGCAGATATCGTGTGATCAGTGGGAGCTGAATAGTTACAAGAATTTTCGCTGCAACGATGCGGAGACATGGAGAATAAAAGCTCTGAGACTTTGCACCTCTGTGGTTCGTCATTAAATGAGGTAAAACATGCCGATTGATGTATTTATGACCCAATTATCGCCAACGATGACCGAAGGCAAAATTGCCCGCTGGCTTAAAAAAGAAGGGGATACCCTAGAATCTGGCGAAGTCTTGGTTGAAATTGAAACCGATAAAGCCACTATGGAAGTCGAAGTCATCGAAGAAGGCACGCTGCATAAAATCATTGCGGCTGAAGGCGCATTGATTCCAGTTGGTACTGCCATTGCCGTGATTGCCGAAGATGAAGAAGAAGTCGCTGCCGACTATGTGCCCAAAGATGCGGGTGAAGCCCCTATTTTAGAAACAACCGCAAGCGTGGATATTCCAGCCAGTCCAGAACCTGTAGCACAAGCCATTGCAGCAGCTCCTGTACCAGCGCCAGCTGAAGCAATTCAAAAAGTTGATATGGCTGCCGTTGTTCGTGCTGCCAATAACAAGCGCATCAAGGCATCACCTTTGGCGCGTCGCCTAGCAAAACAAAAAGGCATTAATATTGCCGCGATTACAGGCACAGGCCCCAATGGTCGCATTGTGAAAGCTGATATTGAAAAAGCGGCCAAGCGTGGCATCAACTTGGGTGGGACTTCGTTTACACCTATTGCTCCTCGCTCATTACCAACAGGCCCAATGCCTTATCATGCCGATGAGTATGATGCGATTGAGAACAGCATGATGCGTAAAGCAATTTCACGTCGTTTAACCGAATCCAAACAACAAGTCCCTCACTTTTACTTGAGCATTGATGTGCAGATGGATCGTTTAATGGATTTGCGTGCGCAACTCAATGAATCTGCCGATGGTTCGTTTAAATTGAGTGTGAATGATTTTATCGTCAAAGCTGCAGCTAAGGCATTGGTCGATGTGCCTGCTGCCAATGCATCGTGGACAGACACCCACACCTTCCAACACAAACATGCCCATATCTCTATTGCTGTGGCGATTGATGGTGGCTTGATTACACCTGTCGTTCGCTTCTCAGAGCAAAAGTCGATTGTTGATATTTCCAATGAAATAAAAGAATTGGCAGGCAAAGCCCGTCAAGGTGCTTTAAAACCCGAAGAATATACCGGTGGTACATTTTCGATTTCAAACTTGGGTATGTATGGCATCAAACAGTTCCAAGCGATTGTAAATCCACCAGAAGGTGCGATTTTGGCAGTCGGCGGTACAGAAGAGCGTGCCGTAGCTGAACATGGTCAAGTGGTTGTGAAGAAAATGATGACCCTCACCCTTTCCTGTGACCACCGCGTTGTCGATGGCACTGTTGGTGCTGAATATTTGAATGCACTGAAAAAACATATTGAATGTCCTGCAGGCGTATTAATTTAGTTTTATAATTTACTGCGGAGACGCGGAAGTATGGAGCCTATAAAGCCCCGTAACTCTGTAACTCTGTGGTTATTCCTTCTTTTGAGACGAGGTAACCCATGCCCATTGATGTATTTATGACCCAACTATCACCAACTATGACCGATGGTAAAATTGCCCGTTGGATCAAGAAAGAAGGTGATGAACTTGTTTCTGGTGAAGTGCTGGTCGAAATTGAGACCGACAAAGCCACTATGGAAGTGGAAGTTGTTGAAGAAGGCATCTTGCACAAAATCATTGCCGCTGAGGATGGTTTGATTCCAGTTGGTGCTGCGATTGCGGTGATTGCCGAAGATGGTGAGGAAATACCCGATGATTACATGCCCGAAGGTATTGCTGAACCTGCTAACTCTGCCCCCACTCTTGCATCAACGGACGTTGTCGAAAGTATCGTCGCGGCAAGCACTTCACAAGCAACAGATGATGATGAACATGAGCTTCGTTTGAAACCTTCTGGCGTATTCAATGCCGACGGTGAATATGATGTGGTGGTAATTGGTGCTGGGCCTGGTGGTTATGTGGCAGCAATCCGTGCTGCGCAACTGGGCTTGAACGTAGCTTGCATCGAATCCACGCATTTGGGTGGTATTTGCTTGAACTGGGGCTGCATCCCGACCAAAGCATTGTTACGCACAGCTGAGATTATTAACGTCATTCAACACAGTGGTGATGAACTTGGGCTTGGCATTACCGAAGCCAAACCTGATTTGGTCAAAGCGGTGACTCGTTCACGAAAAATATCAGCCAAACTGAATGGTGGCATTGGTTTCTTATTTAAGAAGAACAAAATCACTCATATTGAAGGTTTCGCAACATTTGAAGCTGATAATAAATTGATGGTAAAAGATCATGATGGCAACAGCAAACAAGTCACTGCCAAGCATGTGATTGTTGCAACTGGTGCGCGCGCACGCGCATTCCCAGGTATGGATGTTGATAACAAAGTCATCATCACCTACAAGCAAGCTTTGGCACCAACATCTTTACCGAAAACATTGCTAGTAATTGGTTCTGGTGCAATCGGCATGGAATTCGCTTATTTTTATAATGCCATGGGCTCTGAAGTGACTATTATTGAAGCTGCATCAAATGTTTTACCTTTGGAAGATGCTGAAATTTCCAAAGTGGTGGATCGCTCCTTTAAAAAGAATGGCATCAAAATCATCACTGGTGCAATGGTTTCATCAGCCAAAAATGTTGATGGCACTGCACAAGTGACTTACACCGTGAAAGACAAGGAACAAACTATCGAAGGCGATGTTTGTTTGGTTGCTGTCGGTGTGATTGGTAATACCGATTCCATTGGTGCTGAAAATACTTCTATGAAAGTAGAGCGCAACGAAATTGAAGTGGATGACTATTACCGCACCGATCATCAAGGTATTTATGCCATTGGTGATGTGGTCGGCGCACCTGCTTTGGCACATGTCGCAAGTCACGAAGGCATTGTATGTGTGGAAGCTATCAAAGGCGAAGCGCCACACCCCGTGGATTATGGCAATGTACCTGGTTGTACCTATTGCCAACCACAGGTTGGTTCATGCGGAAAAACCGAGCAACAATGCAAGGATGAAGGCATTGCGATCAAAGTCGGGCGTATGGCATATGGAACCAATGGCAAGGCCATGGGCTTGGCTGAAACCGAAGGTCTGGTTAAAACCATCTTTGATGCTGAAACTGGCGAGTTGCTTGGAGCGCATATTGTTGGTGCAGAAGCGACCGAATTAATTGTATCCTTGCAACTGGCTCGCACACTGGAAACCACTGAAGCAGAGCTTGCGCATCATATGTTCCCGCATCCAACACTATCGGAAATGATTCACGAATCTGTGCTTGATTCGGATGGTAAAGCGATTCATATCTAAAACTAGAGGGAGGAGGCAAGATTATGAAAATGCTTGATCAATCCGTGAAAGATGAGTTAAGTGCAAGAGTTGCTAAGCTTGAAGATTTATTTGATGGTAACGTAATGGCATATGTTGGGCAGATTCACCCAGCATACCTAAAAGATTTCAGAAATTTTATTGAGCATTTAGTCTCAAAAGATAAAAAAGATCGCCTTATTATCAATCTTCATACGCCTGGTGGCTCTGTTGAAGCTGTTGAAAAAATGGTTGAAATAGTACGACATCATTATAAAGAGGTTTATTTCATCGTTCCAGATTCGGCGATGTCTGCCGGAACAATATTTTGCATGTCGGGCGACAAGATTTTCATGGATTACTCTTCCTCATTGGGTCCGATTGACCCTCAAGTACTTATAAGCAAGGATGGACGTGACCAATATGTCCCAGCGCTTGGTTATTTAGATCAAGTTGAAAAATTAATCCAGAAATCAAATGACGGTACGTTGTCACCAGCTGAATTTGCAATTTTACAAAATCAAGATTTGGGGTTACTACGAAGGTACGAACAAGCAAGAGACTTATCTGTAGATTTATTAGAAACTTAGCTTATTAAATATAAGTTCAAGAATTGGAAACTACATAAAACTAATCCTGATAAGTTAGGAAAAAAAGTTACAATTGCTGAAAAAAGGGCGCGAGCGCATGATATCGCCGAGCTTCTAGGCAGTAATAAAGAATGGCATGCTCATGGCAGAATGATTGGAATTGGCACGTTATCTGCTAAACTAAAGTTGGAAGTTGAAGATTATACAAGTACTGCATACCAGCCTGCTATAAGAGAGTATAATGATTTTTTAACGGAATATGTTTCTAAACAACAGTTTCCTGTTTTCATGCATAGTAAGAGTTATTTCTGAGATAAAGTGAGTGTTAGAAAAGGGGTGGATGATGGCAATAGTAAACGATTTAAGAAAGATAATTGCAAATAAAGATAAATTACTGACTGTAAAAAAGCATGTGGAATTTTATGACTCTATGGTCAAACAAGGCATCGCAAAAAAACAAGTATATAATATACCAATGGTTGATACGGTTGGGATAAGGTGCGTTAAAGATAACTCAAATTACTTTATCTAAATTTAGAAGGCTAGATTACATGTTTAATTTAATAGGCTCCCATTGGGAGCCTATTTTATGTGCGGTTTAGGTTTGACTTTATTCGAGAATAAGCCACCTTTGAAACACTATGGATGACAAACCTACCCACGTATTAACCAAGCTAGGCTTTCTTTCAGAAGCACACCGTTTTGCATGGTATCCACCCTTTTGGATG
>JAUZQT010000122.1 GCA_030950825.1 Mariprofundaceae bacterium
CCTTTTCTGATGTGCGGCGACTGATTTCTGAAGCTGCCTTGAGTGATGGTTTTGATAGGGTTTGCCCAAAAACCAGCAAACCCCTACATTATCTCAATATTGATGTGCTATTACGGATGGTTGCTTGACTAATAATGGTGAAACTTCAGTTTGTTCAGCATGAAGGCGCAAAAAGCGAAGCATAGCCTGCTATGTAAGCTTTTTTTTGCAACGCCCATGCTGGGCAAAAAGACAAGCATGAATTGCGCAAGTTATTTAATTCCCGTTCCTAAGTAGTATCCGTTCATCTGCCTCCAATTACGGAGCCTAAAACTGTGTTGTTACGTGTTATGACCGTGTCTGGGTTTAATGGTTATTGGGAGTTGACCAGGGCACGGGGTTACACATTCATCGAGGCTTTGTTTGTTGATGGATGGCCAGAATGAACGATCCACAGCCAGCCAGCGATCAGCAATCGCAGCGCTTAAGCCTGCATCAAGAATGCACTTTCGTAATATTTTTTCACGATAGAGTGCCATATCTTCTGTGATATACATATGCATATGCACCAATGCAGGCGGTTGGCCTGAATAGAGGCTTGGTCCACCAAATGCTGCAACCATAAATTCGGTTTGTTTGCGAATAAGTCCAAGTTTGTGTTTGCCAAGGAAAAATTGACCAATCCAATCATCATCAAACATCAGATCATAAAAGCATTGATGGACACGGGTGATGATTTCTTGACCGCCAATATCTTCTAGAAGACCTGTATCATGGTGAGAATCATGAAACTTTTTTTCATCTTTATGCCATTCAGAGTTGTTTTCGGCAGCAGATTTCATGATGTTGGTTATATCATCATATACGGCACCCCAAGCATCCCTTAACTCAGTTGAAAGTTTATCTTTTAAATGATCGGCAAGTGCCAGCATCAGGGCTTGTTTGAATGCAGGCAAGTAGATGACCTTCATGCCATAACGTATATGGCGATATGATAAGGCTTCAATCGCAGTTGCCATGCTCTCTAAACGCCGAGCATTTTTAAAGGTTGCCATCATGCTCGAAAACTTCCGGTGAAGAAAAACAGGGCCACCATCAAACACTTGAATTTGGGATGGATCCAAGCGGAATAAATGGGTAAAAAAATGCGTGCACAGGGCAGTCATACTGTTGCTCATGTCATCAATATTATCACGAACCATTCGACGTTGTTGTAGCTGCTTATCGCTGATAGGGGGCACAGTTAAATCCTAGGGTAAATTCACAAAGCGCTTGACCTGCTCTGCCATGGTGTCCAATGCATTTACAATTTTGGGTGGTATTCTTTTGGTCAGTGCTGCAAAATAAAGGTGTTGTTCGTGGTCTCGCTCAATGCTCCAAGCCAGCATAACGCCATTTTTGTTGCGTGGAACCATGCAGCAGCATGCCATACTTCCTAAGCCGCCAAGTTCACTGATATTGCTGCCTGAAGATAGCCAGCCAGACAAATGTGCAATGAACTCATCATGCATATTTTCACCAGACATGGCGAGCATAAGGCCATCGCCATCGGCGACCACACAGCCCATAAAATCATATTCTTCACAGCAGTGTACTAGGTATTCATGAAGGTTTTGGGCTTCTGACATTGGCATTCTCCGAGTTTGTTGCAAGGCGTTTTATACTATAATGGGGAGTGTTGGTAAAGTTACCACATTTGACGTACCATTACCCATTGTTGCGTAGACTATTGATTTTTCGCAATAAAACGAGAAAGTACAGTTTGGTATTGTAGGCACGGATTTTTTATAGTGCCGTTGAAAAAACATTGTTTTAGCCGTAAAAGGGAGCCTGTTATGCCCAGAATGATAATTTCACTACTCATGTTTTTCATGCCTTTTATCACGCATGCAGAAAGTCCGCAGCATACTTTGGTATTCAGTGGTGTTGTATTGGAGCAAGGAAACAATGCTTTGGCGGAAAGATTTACCAAATGGCTGTCTGTTCAGGTAAATTATCCTCTTTTGACACAGTATGCCGAAAGTTATCAGAGTCTATCGGATTCGTTGCGTGAACATCCCGAGAGTTTGGGGTGGACCTGTGGTATTCCTTTTATTCAAGATTACAACAGCGATGGACAGCAGCTTGTTGCGGTTCCGCTGTTTCATGGGAAGCCGACCTACCACTCTCTCGTTGTGACGCGTGTAGGGCGACAAGAAAAAACATTGGCAGATTTTGAGGGGAAAGTATTTGCCTATTCTGATGCTCGATCCAATTCAGGGTTTATTGCGCCAAGTTATGCACTCAAACAACAAGAAATCAAGATTCAATCATATTTCCGCTACTTGATGCATACAGGCTTGCATGAGTATTCGCTTGAAGCCCTGCTTGCAGGGCAGGCTGATGTTGCCAATATTGATGAGTATGTACTTGTAGAATACTTCAAAGCACACCCTGAAGCGAAAGCAAAACTGGTAGTCTTGGAAAAGTTTGGACCTTTCCCCTTCACACCCATTGTTGCTGGCAAGCAAGTATCAGGTAAAATAATTCAACGTTTACAACAAGCATTGCTTGGTATGTCTGAAGATCCTGAAGGTATAAAAATTTTAAAGCATCTGGGTTTGGATGGTTTTGTGCTGAAGCCTCCGTCATTTTATCAGCCGCTTGTTGATATGCTCAATGCATTGTAGGTATTCAAGATGATGAATAAGTTATCCACACAGATTGGTGCACTCTTTTTTTTAAGTATAATCATTATTATGGGCAATATTTTTTGGTTTGAATACAAAGAGGAATCCGAGACGCTGCCTGCGCTTTTAGAAAATGAGGCTGTTTTATCAACAATATTTATTGCTTCTGGCATCAATCATTTAGTGCTTTATAAAAAGCCATTTAAAATTTGGAAAAAAATGTCATCTATCCAGCAACGTTTATCAAAGAATGATCGGATATCAATGATTTCATTTGCAATTTTAAATGATGAAAAGCTCGTGTTAAGCCATAGTAACCCAGATAAACACCCGATCATGAAACCAATGCAGATTCCTAGTCTTGGTGCCCTTTGGTCAGATGAGACCATACAAATTACACAAGCTATTTATCACCCCTCAGATGACAGTATTATAGGATATATTACGTTACAATTTCATGCAGATCTGATTTTAGAAGAATTACAAGAAATACAGGAAAAAATATTCATATCAGCCTCATGGGCTCTTTTTATTTCAATACTCTTGGCATTTTTCATCGCGTATCGTGTATCGCTGCCGCTTCGAAAAATATCAACGCTTGCATCACGAATTGGTTGTGGTGAGATGGATGTTTCAATGTTCTCTGCTGCGCCACAAGAGATTCAATTATTGGCGTATGCAATGAAAGATGCTGATAACACCATTTGTCAAAAAAACACGGCGTTAATAAAAAACCAGGGCTTACTAAAGTCGATATTGGATCATTCACCAGCTGTTGTGTTTATTAAGCAGGTTAATGGTCGTTATATGCTCATCAATAAACATTTTGAGACGCTTTTTCATATTCAGCAGGAAGATATTTTAGATAAAACGGCGGCGGATGTTTTTGATGCAGATATCGCCAAACGATTGCATGAACGTGATTTGGAAATTATGACTCATGGCAAAGCCTTCACCATGGAAGAAATGATACCAGATGACCGTGGTATGCGCTATTACGTTTTTCTAAGGTTTCCATTGTTGAATGCGGAAGGTCAGGTTGAGGCTATTTGCGGCATTGCGACAGATATCACAGATCAGAAAAGAATTGATGCAGAGATACGCAAGCTGGCAGCCGTCATTGAACAAGCAGATGAATTGGTTGTTTTGACCGATAAAAACGGCGTAATCGAATATGTGAATGAAGCCTTTGAATATGTGACGGGTTATCAATCGACTGAAGTGATTGGGAAAACACCAAATATTATAAAAAGTGGTCGGCATTCAAAAGCATATTATGCTGCGATGTGGAAAACGCTTCATGATGGTAAAGTATGGCAAGGTGACTTTATCAATAAAAAGAAAAATGGCGAACCTTATGTGGTAAGCCAATCTATTGCACCGATCAAAAACGAGCTTGGAGAGATTACTGGGTTTTCATCGGTACAACGCGATGTTACACATATTCGAAAAGTGCAGCAAAAACTCCAACATAGTGACAGGGTTGAGTCACTGGGTGTGCTCGCTGGTGGTATTGCCCATGATTTTAATAATTTACTAACAGCAATTCTTGGCAATGTCTCGCTGGCTCTGACAGAAATTGACAGAAATTCCCCTGCAATGAAATATTTAAACTCTATTGAACATGCTAGCCATAGTGCGGCGGATTTGTGTCGGCAAATGCTTGCCTATTCAGGCAAGGGAAAGTTTGTGGTGGAAGCGATCAATCTTTCTGATTTGGTTGAGAATATGTGTAAGCTGATTGGTGTTTCCATTGAAAAAAATGTTGTTCTTAAATATCACCTAAGTGATAATATCCCTTCCATTGATGCTGATATAGCTCAAATAAAACAGATTGTTTTAAATTTAATCACCAATGCATCTGAGGCCATTGAAGGTAAAAGTGGCGTGGTGTCTGTCACAACGGGCGTAATGAACGTGGGTGCTGATTATTTAAATGGCTGTATTAGTGGTGAAGATCTTGAGCCTGGCCGATATGTGTATTTGGAGGTGTCGGATACAGGTTCGGGTATGGATAGAGATACACAAAAGAAAATTTTCGATCCGTTTTTTACGACAAAATTTACAGGGCGCGGACTTGGCATGAGTGCGATGCTGGGTATTGTGCAAGGGCATCATGGCGGCTTGCGTATTTATTCCGAGTTAAAGCAGGGAACAACAATCAAAATTGTATTTCCAATATCGGGTGAAGAGGCGATTAAGAATCAACATAGCATCAAAAAGATCCCGCAATGGCAAGGGTCAGGTAGTGTTTTATTGGTTGATGATGAGGAAACACTGCGAGAAGTTGGCAGCGCAATGCTGGAGCACATAGGTTTTGATGTGATCACTGCCAATGATGGCATAGAGGGCGTGGAAGCATATCTGCATCATCAAAATGATATTAAGCTGGTTATTTTAGATATGACCATGCCTCGAATGGATGGGCAGACCTGTTTTAGAGAATTGCGCCGTATTAACCCTGATGTTTGCGTACTTCTATCATCTGGTTATAACGAACAGGATGTAACCGATCGTTTTGCAGGCAAAGGCTTGGCAGGGTTTATTCAAAAGCCTTATTCACTTGATGTCTTGGCCAATAAGCTGCAACAAGCGCTGCAGCCATAAATATAGCGCTCTTTCAAATTCTAACCTGAAGAATTCATAAGTCGTTGTGATGATTGCGGATAAAGGGGCAAGCAAGGGCGGTTAAGTGGGTAAGAGTAATGCGGGCTAGATCTAACACTGAAAGCGGGTAAAAAACAAGTCGGCTGATGTATTAGAGGCGCTACTGGTGGTTTTTACACCATAATTTGGAGCGAATAATCGCTTGTTCGCGCCGCCATGCTTCAATCTTCTCGTGGTTCCCACTTAACAATACACTGGGGACGCGTTTACCTTCAAACACTTCAGGGCGCGTATAATGCGGCCAGTCCAATATACCTTCTTCAGTAAAGGAATCGAGTACAGCCGAATCCGCTGAACCCAACACTCCTGGAAGCAAACGAATCACCGCATCAAGTACAGACAGTGCTGCTGGCTCACCACCAGACAATACATAATCACCCAATGACAGTTGCTCATCCACTTCATCACAAATACGCTCATCAAAGCCCTCATAACGCCCACAAAGAAGGGTAATATGCGCTTTTTCTACATATTCAAGGGCTTTGGATTGCCCAAACCGTATACCCGATGGGGTAAGCATCACGACATGGGTTTGTGGGTCACGCTTGCGTGCTTGGCGAATCGCCGCCACCACAGGTTCAGGCTTCATCAACATGCCTGGCCCTCCGCCATAAGGTTTATCGTCGACTGTACGATGCTTGTCGGTGGAAAAATCGCGAATTTGAATGCAATCAACCCTGGCGAGGCTTGCTTCAATAGCACGCTTGGGAATCGAGCAGCTTAATGGAGAATTAAAGAACTCTGGAAATAAGGTTAAGATTTGGGCGTGAAACATGCTTCCATCCCATCCAACAGGCAGATATTCACACGGCGCTCTTCCATATCAACCACTTGCACGACATCCTCAGTAAAAGGCAGCATCCACTCACCTTGCACATCTGCACTTTCAGATGTTTTAACCACCAAAATATCCTGCGCACCATAGGCTTCTAAAGCCCAGACAGAACCAATCAGTTGATCATCAACATAGACATTACAGCCCAGTAGATTTTCCCACAAATATTCACCATCTTCCACTTCAATATCATCTGCGGAAACCCAGATTTTCACTCTCTTAAGCTGCTCTGCTTGTGTACGGGTCGTTACACCTTCAAGTTCGGCCAACATCCCCTTATTACCATGCTGCCAGCAGCGATCAACAGCATATGCTTTCACGTTCTCCGCCGTCATACCCAAATACCAACAAGAATACCCAGCGATGCCAGAGGCAGGCCGGGTATCCGAATAAACAGTCAGTGTGCCTTTCAGGCCATGCACGCCTAAAATAGTGCCCACACAAATTAATGTATCAGTCATGCTATAAAGAAAGACGTGGCTTTATAAAATATTAGCACGTCTTTATCCAAGAATAGTTAAGCAGTTGCCTTAGCAGAAGTCTTGGCAATCAGGCTTGCAACACGATCTGATGGCTTCGCGCCCAAATCAGTCCATGCTTTCACACGCTCAAGATCCAACTCAATTACTTCTGGTTCCTTGCAAGGATCATAGTAGCCCAATTTCTCAATAAATGCGCCATCACGACGTTTGCGTTCATCCATTACTACAACTGCATAAAACGGACGTTTTTTACGTCCACCACGTTGCAAGCGAATCACTGTTGCCATAGTTCAAAACCTCCAAAATCAGGCGCGCACTATAACTGGCAGCC
>JAUZQT010000123.1 GCA_030950825.1 Mariprofundaceae bacterium
GTGTTTTTGTTCAGCATGAAGGCGCAAAAAGCGAAGCATAGCCTGCTATGTAAGCTTTTTTGCAACGCCCATGCTGGGCAAAAAGACAAGCATGAATTGCGCAAGTTATTTAATTCCCGCTCCTTAACACCTTACAGAAACTTTTAAACCATGCTGTCGATATCAATATAGTCGATAGCAAACAGAACACGGCCTTACATTTAGCGACAAGGCATGCGCACCTTCACGCCATGCGTTTACTCATCAAACATGGCGCAAATTTAGATGCCCAAAATGACTTCTTATCCACACCACTGCATTTAACTGAAAAAAATATCGATACCATCCGGATACTTTTAGAGTCTGGTGCCAATCCAAATATTCAAGATAAAGACTGGGATTATCCGTACTATTTTGCTTTTTATGGCTCAATGATCCGAGCGTTAACTGAGCTGTATATCAAATATGGTGCAAAACTAAAGCTTGTCGATCAGTGAGCTCTTCGCAGCGCCTTTTTCATTATTGACTGTTCAAGTGTGTCAATATTGCAAACATATTATGGCTTAGCTCTTCCAAAACATTTGGCATAGGCAAGTATAAAAAACCAATCAATACGGCCGAATAAAGCACGCAATATGCAGGCCAAGAAGCAGGGGAGATCAGGGTAAGTGCGCTACCAAAAGAGCCCTTAATCTGGCCATTCAGTAAATCCACACTCGATATTTCATCTAAAAGAAGGTGCAATATATAACCCGCACACACAAAAGCCGCTGCTAGCCATGAAAACAGCAATGTCCACATAAAAACATATTGCCCTATGCAGAGCGTTGCCAAGCCAAATAACAAGGCAGCTGGCACAGAATGGAATAAACCTCGGTGTACCGTTATTTGTTTAAACAAGGGAATAATGAGGCAGTACATCAATAAGACAGCAGCACAAAGATAAGCAATCAGGTGCAGGAGTGGCGATGATCCTACTAAAATGATAATCAGAAACATAACTGCGAGGGTGATTATTCGAAACATCCAGCGTATGGGGATGGAGTGATCTGAATCAATATCTGGCAATAAACCAGCCATGGCACCCAATATAAATAATATACTGGCATCCATGACTGGCAAAGAGAAGTATGACGTGCAAACAACCGTTGCAAAACATGAAGCACCAGTAGAGACCGCTATATGTGTGTTAAAATTCGCCATTATATTGTACGTCTAATCCTTTCAATACCAACATGAGAGAAATGAGCTGATGAGGTTTTTTCAGCCTGTGATAGATGTTTCATAGCATGGGATGAAAAAGTTTCATCTGCGTTAAAAAAGGTCACAGTTGAGACTATGCTCTTGATTGCGCTTATGATACGAATTCAGGCTTTATTATTTCCGAGGCTCTTAATGCATACGTTTCTGAGCTTTTTTTAATTTTACAGCGGCTTCAACCTTGCGTCCCTTTGAATAAACAGGGCGAGTTTCCACATCAGGAAGATCAATCACCTTTTGGAAATATTCCACTGCCTTCTTATATTCTTTCTCTTCAAACCAATAATCGCCCGCAAAATAATTAGCGTCCATGTCATTGGGAGCTATGCGCAAACCTTTGTTCAAGTATTCCAAAGCAGTATCATCATCACCAAAACCAATGGGCCAACCTGGTGTCATATAATAAAAGCTTCCCAACGAAGTATAAATGGCACCATTTAAAATGGTTGCATCTATTTTCTCAGCTTTCAGCAATAAATCACGCGCTTCCTCCATCAAGCTCAAAGCACCAAAACCACCCTTGGCTCCTGCATACGTTGATTTAATAATAGCCTCCCATACCAAAGGCTCAGGTTTATCTGCATACTTGATTGACCAAGCATGTGCCTTTGCAACGAGTGCTTTAAATGCTTCTTCTTTTTGTTTGTCAGGCACCTCATAATTGATGTGTGCCCACTCATGCTGCAATTGCACCAGCGCACTTGATGATCCAAGCTCGCTTGCCTGAGCCAGCCCGACAAAAAATAAACCACATATCGCCCATACAATATTTTTCATTCTATACTCCTATTAGCCCGCATTATTCACAAATTCGGGTTCGATCTCTGTACTTATTTCAAAAATATTTTTGCAATTTTATTTTGTCCAGCCAAAGCTTTATCAACCAAACGCGGTAACAACGCATTTACCCGCACAAAAAGTGATTCAGGGAAGCCCAAATACCAATCTTTTTTACCTGATTCAATGGCTTGAATGATTTTATTTACAACCATCGTAGGCTCATCCATATTCATACCTGTTGCTTCACCCATTTTCATGATTTTATCATCATTCATTGGAGTTTTCACAGCACGTGGTGCAATATAAGTAACTTGAATATCCGTCTCCGCCAATTCACGACGCAATGCCTCAGAAAAACCTCGTAAAGCAAATTTACTTGCTGAGTAACTCGAAAACCAAGCAAAGCCAATAGAGCCAAAAATCGACCCTACATTAACAATTGTGCCTGAATTATGTGCCAAAAAGCTGGGTAATAAAGCACGCGTTAACAACATAGGCGCCAACACATTCACACGCATCATCATCTCAATGTGTGCAGGATCCTGCTCTGAAAAATCCGTAAAACTGTTAAGTCCTGCAAGGTTAATGAGCATATCAACTTGTCCCAAATGCTGCTGACACACGTCTACCGCAGTAGCGCAGCCATCAATGGATGATAAATCAGCTGCAACTGGGTAGATAACACCCGATAGTCTCGCACACACCACCTGCAATGCGTCAGCATTGGCATCAACCATGGCAATTTTAGCACCAGCCTTCGACAGCTTGTCCGCTAAAATAGAGCCCATACCACCAGCAGCACCCGTTAAAATAATACGCTTATCTTTTAAATTCATGAGGCTATCCCTTGATCAGCAGTCACTAGGGGCAAAGCACGAAAAATATCGCCATACAACTTATAAAATATTTTTGCAGCATGCAATACTGCCTGCTGATCATGCCCATCTTCTAGCTTATTCATTAATTTTTCGTAAAATTCTACATGCCCCACATCCAATGATCCATGCGAAGTCAAATAAGAAAAAGCCTCTTTTGGCAAAGCCAATGTTTTTTTAATGTTTTCCGCAGCATGGGTTGCCAAGGCGACACTCGTGCCTTCTAATACCAATACCATACCAAAAAAACCAACTGGATTTTTACGTGCAATAGTGTCGTACGCATAAGCAACCATCAACTCTGTTTCCACGAGTGGCATGCCTGCACGCACAAGCTCCTTATCTTTTCCTGTCACGGAAATATCATTTAAGATCCATTCTTGGTGCCCCATTTCTTCTTCAATATATTCCCCTAAAGCCGCACGCAGCCATTCCAAACGCTCTGGCAAGCATCCACCACAAGCCATCAATAAAGGAACAGTATGCTTCACATGATGATAAGCCTGCACTAAAAATGCCTGATAACTTTCCAGCGACAATACTCCAGCCACGCCCTGCTGAATAAAAGGAATCGCCAACATCGCATTGCGCTCTGTTGCTGTTTCTGCAATTAACGTATCATAAAAACTCATACTTTCCCCCATACTCTTTCTTATATATATCCAATAAACCCTGATGATAATGGCGCTCAATAAATGTTCGGCGCGGGCGGCCAGTTCCTGTCCATTGTCCATTTGCAATGGAGAACGGCTGATCCACCACAAGCCAGTGATGCACCTGTGCATAATCTGGCAAGCGCTGATTTGCAGATTCAAATGCCGCTTTAAGGTTTTCTGCATCAAAACCTTGGCGTACACACACCACAGCCACATTAAACGACCTTGCTTCACCAAATACACAACTCTGTGCAATCGCAGCTTCTATATTTAATTCTCGCTCCACCCATTCAGGTGATACATTACGACCAAAGGAGGTGATGAAAATGTGTTTTTTACGACCCTTAATATACAAAAAACCATCATCATCCAAGTGACCAATGTCACCTGTGGCCCACACTGCATCCTCATTTGTTGGATCGCCCAAATAGCCTGAAAAAAACGCGCCTTTCAACAGAATTTCACCGTCGTCAGCAAAGCATATTTGAACATGTGGCAGCACACGACCAACACTGCCTCGTTTATTATATTCAAGGGTATTCAGCGCCACAACACTGGCAGCCTCTGATAAACCATAACCTTCATATACAGGCAAATTCAACTGTGCCGCTTGCGCCAACAAATGCTCCGATACTGGTGCGCCACCCACTGCAATATAGCGCAAATCAGCGGGCTTAGGTATACCCAATTTAATGCCTGCCAATAAAGCCTGTAACATTTGCGGAATCATCACACAGCTGGTGGCTTTCGACTTCAATAAAGCACCCGTAAAGCGGTCAATATCTAGGCCTGAAGACCCTTGCATGCCAATATTTTCTAAGCCAGGCAAACATACCGTTGCTCCTGCCAACAATGGTACATACATACCAGCGATATTCTCCAACAACGTGGCATAAGGAAGTAGGCATAAGTGCCGATCATCTTGGCAAGCATGGGTAGCTTTGAGCAAAGATAATGCAACGTCATCCATTAAATCCTGACTTAAACAAACGCCCTTAGCATCACCTGTAGAGCCTGATGTATAGGTTATTTTTTGTACACCTAGAGGTAAATCTTGGCATAAAGATGGCCGCAAGCGATAAACTTGTAAAGATTCACCAGCCAGCTCCCAGCCTGGCAATACTTCGTAATCCACACCCGAAAGTTGTAGTGTGTTTTCAGCAGCATCCCCTAGATTGGAGATGAAAAAATCTGCGCTGCTACTTTGCAGTGCATGCTGAACTTGCGACGGAGAGAAAAATAGAGGCACAGGAATGACAGAAGTAGCACACTGAATGCAAGCCAAATCGACAAGCAATACTGCAGGCGTGTTGTCCATAAGAATGGCGACACGTGTGGCCTTCTGAAATTGCAAAAGCTGCGCCGCATGATCCATAAATTCTATAAGTTGCGCATAAGTAAGGTGAGAATCACTGCCTTGAATAGCTACTGTGTCAGCATGGCTAAAGGCATGCTCAGTCACTGCCTTCAATATCAAACTCATGCAGGCTTACGCTCTTTTTGTTGTTCTAAAACACGCTGCCATTGTAGCCCCAAATCACGGGATTTTTTCATTATTTCGCGGCAGCCAAGTGGAAATTTATGGCTTACAACTTCTAAAACACGGTAAGTCATGCGTAAATCTGCAGCACGTATCATGGGTTTATGATCATAATAACTTCCCCAAGCAATACGCTGATCAGTAGATAGTTTTTGCGGATCGGCAACACCCAAATCTACATATCTCAACCCCAAACGTCGAAATCCATTGGCTAATTTTGGAACAACAGTCACAACACCCCATTGGTAACCTGCACCAAACAAAAAAGATACCAGTGCAATAATGATATCACGCCCGCCACCAGGCCCTGCTTCGGCAAGGTTTCCTACTTCTACAATGAGATCGCGAGAAACTGTTTGGCCGATTTTATGCGACAAGGCATAATCAACAGACTCACGCAAATACTGCTCAACGAACAAGCTCCCAGAAGTTGCCTCTTTGTAGCCAGCTACAGAATAACACGCTCCTGTTTGACCATAGCGCAAACGAATCAAATGCGGCATAAAACTCTGAACACAAGCCCCATACTCCCGAGCAAACACATCATGAATAAAGGCCTCAGCCTGTTCTCGATCATGGTGCCCAGGGTGCAATACATCAAGCATATCTACCCCTTATGAAAACTCAGCCAACACATATTTTTCGTTCAGAAGAAAAAACACCGTAGTCAAAACCATGTCAGCACATTGTTTGTTTACATGTTGGATCTAGCCTGAATAACAAATAGAGAGAAGAATAACCGCGTTAAATTAAATGAACCTTAAAATGCATCGTGCATCATTTCCTCATATTCAGAAAGAGAACGTACAAATGCTGGGCGTTCAAATAAACGGCTCATATAAGATTCAAGATGAATCCATTTGGAGGTGTCAATACCATTGGACTTTAAACGCCACAAAATGGGTGCCATGGTAATATCTGCCAATGAATACTGCTCACCAACAAAATAAACCTGACGCTCCAGATAAATGTTCAAAGATTCTAAATAGGCTTTGAATTTGCGCATTGGATCCGTTTTTTTCTTCACTCGGATCAAGTTGAAATATAAGGGATACAACTCTTCTTCGATGCGTAAAACAGCCAAGCGCATTTGTGCTCGCTCAGCAGGTGAGCCTGGTTTTAGTGGTGGGTGCGGATAGCGTTCATCAAGATATTCATTCACCACCTGCGATTCAAAGAATACAATATCACGATCAATCACCGTTGGAAGTTTGCCATACGGATTAATTTCCATAAAATTTTCAGGAAGGCTTTCTGGCTCTAACTCAACACAATCCACGGGTAATTCTTTTTCTTGCAACACAATACGTGTACGGTGCGAATTAGGGCACTGTGGGTCGGAATAAAGTTTAACCATCAAAAACCTCCAAAAATCAACGCGGCTGCCGCGAAAGGTCGCGCATTATAGCGTTAAGTGCGAGAACATAAAGCGATATTACGAAAGCTCAGTATCTCGTGTCACACCCATTAGTTTGGCGGCGATAAAGGCATCGATATCACCATCCAGAAAGGCTTGTGTGTTTCCAGTTTCCATGCCAGTACGCAAATCTTTAATGCGCGATTGATCCAATACATAAGAACGAATTTGATGCCCCCAGCCAATTTCCGTTTTAGTATCTTCCAAGCCTTGTTTCTCTGCCTGACGCTTTTCAACTTCCAACTCATACAAGCGTGCTTTAAGCATTTTCCAACAGGCATCACGGTTTTTATGCTGCGAGCGATCATTCTGGCACTGCACGACGACACCAGTTGGCTCATGCGTCATGCGTACGGCTGAATCTGTTTTGTTGATGTGTTGCCCACCGGCACCCGATGCACGGTAGGTATCAACGCGCACATCTGCGGGGTTGATTTCAATATCAATTTCACGTTCAATATCAGGAAAAGCAAACACCGAAGCAAAAGAAGTATGGCGACGATTGCCCGAATCAAATGGCGATTTACGCACCAAACGATGCAC
>JAUZQT010000124.1 GCA_030950825.1 Mariprofundaceae bacterium
CGTTTGCGTTCGTCCATTACTACTACTGCATAAAACGGGCGTTTCTTACGTCCACCACGTTGCAAGCGAATCACTGTTGCCATAGTTCAAAACCTCCAAAATCAGGCGCGCACTATAACGTGCAAGACTTTAAAGTCATCCTTTTAATTGTTTTCCATTCCTTGAGAATTATAATCTACTTTAAGAATCCGAACCCTCTGAATTCTATCATCTTCAATACTAAGCACTTCCAATTGCAAGCCTTTGATGCATAGACTGAGCCTTGCTTCTGGTTGATCCCCCAACGTTTGCACAATAAGGCCGCCAATCGTCGTGGCACCATCGACAGGCAAATGGCTATCCAGCTCTTGGTTAATATCGTGGACATTGGCAGTTGAAGTCACCACCAAGGAGCCATCAGGCTGATACCACACTTCCGATGATGTTGGCAAATCAGACTCATCCACAATATCACCGACAATCTCTTCAATAATATCTTCCAAGGTAATAAGGCCTTCAATATCGCCAAATTCATCAACAATAATCGCCATATGCTGGTGCTTGCTTTGAAAATCAAATAGCTGACTCAAGGCATGTCGATTATTGGGTGTGTAAAGTGGTGTTTGCCAAATAATGGCATGCGCCAATGACTGCACTGAATCATCCAGCTTAATCAGTTCACGCAAATGAATAATACCAAGGATATTATCACTTTGTGATAAAAAAACAGGGAAACGTGAGTGCGGGTACTTTAAAGCCTGCTCTTTGCAAGCGCGAACACTCAAGTTGGCATCCAGCATGATCATATCTTTGCGCGGTACCATCAGCTGCTTGACTGGAATTTCATGCAGGCGAAGGCTGCTTGCCAACATTTGTTCGCGCGCATCATCCAACATACCTGATTCAGCGCTCATATCGACCATCACAGCCAACTCTTGATGGCTAAAGCCCACTTCCTTGAATTGAGGGATGCGCAATAGACGTTTAACCACATTCACAATGCCCAGCAAAACAGTAATAGTGGGCGAAAATATACGCATAAGCCATTGCAGTGGTGCAGATACCTTGCAAGCAATAGGTTCAGCATAAGCTACTGCAATGGTTTTGGGCAGCACTTCGGCGAAAATAACAACAATAATGGTCATGGCAATGGTGGCATACAAAATGCCAGCATCACCAAAGGCCATAAAAAATATAGCTGCCGTCAGACTAGAAGCGGCAAAATTGACAAAATTATTGCCCAATAAAATGGCCGATAAAATCTTTTCAGGCGTTTTTAATAGTTGCTCAGCGCGCTTAGCACCAAGATTGCCTTGCTCACTCAATACCCGCAGTCGAACACGCCGCGCTCTTGTTAAAGCAGTTTCAGAGCTTGAGAAAAAGGCTGAAAGAAGCAGTAACAGCAATAGTATACAGCTGGCAAGTGGGAGGGAGATATCCAATTCGGTCATGATGCGTATGCGTGCGTAGAGGCTTGTTTGATGGTATCAGTCGGAAGTATGCGTATTAATGGAGCCAAGCTTGAATTAAATGCACGCCGAAATAAGCCAGCAACATCAATGCATAAGCTGTAATGATCAATTGGCTGGTGCGACGACCATGCCAAGCAGCTTTTTTCTGATGGTTCAGCAACCAAAACAATACACCAAATGAGAAGAGCGCCAATAAGACTTTGTGGCTGAATAATGCAAAGTTGGCAAAATCAATCCACTGCCATGTCAAACCTGTTAAAATACTTAAAGCAATCAGCCAAACCGACCATTGTAACAATGAGATCATCAGTTTTTCCAGCTTCATTAAGGGAGGCATTGCTTGTATCACAGGGTGAATGCGCTTGCGTTTGAGCGCCTGATCCAGCAGTAGATGCATCACGGCATAAAAGGTTGTCATAGTAAGCACCGCATAAGCAAGCATTGAGATCAACAAATGGCTGGTATGCAAAATGGATGAGGTATGAATAATGCCTGTACTACTGTCTTCAGGAAAAAACGGCATCAATAAAAGCAATACGGCAATAACAGGCAATAAAAACAAGCCCAAGCCTTGAATACCATGACGCAACAAACCAAATAAATACATCGCCTGAACAAATAAGGTGGCAGTTGCAGCGGCTGCCACCAAAGTAAAGTGAATATCGTGACTGCTGATGGGTTGCAGTAAAACAGTGCCTGTTAAAGTGAAAAAAGTTGCCAGACTTTGCAGTGTCATCAGCAAGGATTCATAACGCGGGTGATGATCCTGCACGCCGCCACGCAACACATTACTCCAAACAAGGTAAGCACTAAAAAGTGTGATGAGTCCTGCAATAGGAAAAAACCATGATACGTCCATGATCCGAGGTTCTATCGAATTCTGATGATATAATCAAATAGAGATAGCATATGTGCTGAATATTCGATAATATCATCCATTAACATTATGCTTCGCCCATGTTTCATTCTATTCTCATGGTTTGCATCGGAAATATTTGCCGTAGCCCAATGGCCGATGTCCTTGCCAATACAATATACAAAGAAAAGCAACTAAACATTGCTTCCGCGGGCATTGCTGCCTTGGTCGGCAACGCAGCTGCGCCCTATACAATCGAACTGCTGGAAAAAGAATATCCAGATATACGACAACACAAGGCTCGGCAATTAACAACCGAACTCATTACTGATTTTGAGCTTATTTTGGTCATGGAAAAAGAAAATCTCCATGCCGTCCACAGTTTATTTCCTCAAACACGAGGGCGCGTACATTTATTGGGCAAGTGGAATGACAATGAAGAAATCGTCGACCCATACAAAAAATCAAAGGCGCACTTTGAAGCTACTTTTTCCGCAGTCGAGCGGGGTGTACGCACATGGAAAAAATACTTGTGAATTATTCAGGCTATATCTATTTTCCGCCTTATTGTTACTATGCGCGCGATTTTAAAGGTTTCTCAACTTTGATTGATGAGCCTTCTGAGGTAAACATTACATGTCACGTAAATTACGCAATATTGCCATCATCGCTCACGTGGATCACGGCAAAACCACACTGGTTGATGAATTATTAAAGCAATCTGGGACATTTGATAATGTTCGTGAGGCTATGGACACCTGTGTCATGGATTCCAACGCTATTGAGAAAGAGCGTGGTATTACCATTTTAGCTAAAAATACAGCCATTGATTATGGTGATATACACATCAACATCGTCGATACTCCAGGCCATGCGGATTTTGGCGGCGAAGTTGAGCGCGTATTAAATATGGTTGATGGTGTGGTTTTATTGGTCGATGCGGCTGAAGGCCCTATGCCACAGACCCGATTTGTAACCTCTAAAGCTTTGGCTTTAGGCTTAAAACCTATCGTTGTAATTAATAAAATTGACCGTGCTGGATCTGATCCTGATGGTGTCGTTGATAAAACATTTGATTTGTTTGCAGCTTTGGGTGCAACCGATGATCAGCTTGACTTCCCAGTGGTATTTGCTTCAGCAAAAAATGGCTATGCCATGATGGATCATACTGAAGAGTCTGACAATATGACTTGCCTGTTCGAAACAATTATCAGCCATGTTGAAGCCCCTTCAGGAAGCGCTGATGTACCATTACAAATGCTCGCAACCACCTTAGATTGGGATGACTACATTGGACGTATTGTGATTGGTAGAATTGCCAATGGTCGCGTTAAAACGGGTCAAGAAATAACTGTTATTCATGCCGATAGCACCACTGAAAACTTTAAAATCTCAAAATTGTTGGGCTTTAAAGGCTTGGAACGCATTGAAGTGACAGAAGCTGAATGTGGTGATTTGGTTGCCGTTGCTGGCTTAGAAAATATCAATATTGGCGAAACCATAGCTGATAAAGCCAACCCAATCGCATTGCCTGTGATTCACGTCGATGAACCAACGTTAAGCATGGAACTGCATGTTAATAACTCACCACTTGCTGGTACCGAAGGAAAATTTATTACCACACGCCAAATCCGTGATCGTTTGTTTAAAGAAGTTCGTACCAATGTTGCCATGAAAGTTGAAGAGACGGAGTCGGCTGATGTTTACAAAATATCAGGCCGTGGTGAGCTTCAAATTGGCATTTTACTTGAAAACATGCGTCGTGAAGGCTTTGAAATGGCTGTTTCTCGTCCAACTGTGATTGTTCGTACCATTAATGGTGTTAAAAAAGAGCCTTATGAAAGTGTGATCATTGATGTGCAATCAGAGTATCAAGGCTCGGTGATTGAAAAAATGGGTATTCGCGGCGCAGAAATGACCAGCATGGAAACCAGCGCTGATGGCATGACCCGTATTGAGTTTATCGCGCCAACCCGTGGTTTGATTGGTTATACCTCAGAATTTATGACCGATACCCGTGGTACAGGCGTGATGAACCATGTATTCCATGAATATGGCAACTATGTTGGCGCATTACCAGGCCGTTTAAATGGCGTGTTGATTTCCATGGCTGCCGGTGAAACTGTTTCCTTTGGTATGTGGAAAATTCAAGAGCGCGGCAAGTTATTCTTTGGTGCCAACGTGAAAATTTATGAAGGTATGGTTATCGGTATTCATAGCCGTGATAACGATTTGGTTGTCAATGCGACACGTGAAAAGAAACTAACCAACGTACGTTCATCAGGCACCGATGAGGCGGTTAATTTAATTCCACCAATTAGTCTTTCGTTGGAGCGCGCCATTGAATTTATTGCCGATGATGAGTTGGTAGAAATCACGCCAAAAAATATTCGCATACGCAAACGTTTATTAACAGAAACGCAACGCAAACGCAGTACACCGAAAAAGAAATAATCAAAGAAAACAGACGCTATTTTTATTGCCCCTACCATGTGTACACTTTTCTTTAGATGTGACCTTGTTAGGTTTTGCAATAGTACATCCAAATAAATAATAGGAAAAGGTGACTTATGAACGTCGATCAACACTTAAAAGTAGCACAATGGCATATGGAGCAAGCGCGCTTACATGCAACAACAGAACACGGATGTGGCTGCCCTGTCAATGAACATTATCAAAAAATTATTGATGAAGTTGAATCAGGAAAAACCATTGAAGAAGAGCTTGTTTGCTCAACTGAAAAATAAATATCTAAAAGCCGCCCTTCATAAGCAAGTCGATCACTTAGCGTGTTGAAATATAATCCAGCTAACTGTAATGGCAAGGCGGTAGGAAAGGTGTTGAATAATACACCAACAAAAAGGCAGCGGAAATTCGCTGCCTTTTCTGTTTGAGTTACCACCTATCCTGAATAATTCACAAATATTGTCGTGCCCTTGCTTGCCCCTTTATCTGGAACGAATTCTTTGCCAGTCGACCGTATCCATTGGTACGGCACTCCTGACAAAAAAATCGTTGCAAATAAAGGTTCTTCGCAATCATCACAACGATTTATGAATTATTCAGGCTATGAAGGTATCAGGCTGCTTTCGGCACCTTCGAGGGTGCCGAAAGTCTCGCCCGAATCCGAGGCTGTCTCTCCACATCCAGAAAACACGGCATCAATTATCAGCTAGTTGCTCAAGTTCGTGCACGGTGCCTTAGTCATACGTTCGGGGAAGGGTGCGATAAAAACAAGCTCTTTTTGCGTCACTGGATGCAGTAAGCGTAGTCGCCAAGCATGCAGCATCAAACCTTTTCCACCCAATGCTTTAAATTTCTTTAATGCACCTTTCTCGGCATATTTGGGATCGCCCAAAATCGCATGCCTTTCATTCTGCAATTGCACGCGCAACTGATGGGTACGGCCACTATGTGGTTTTAGGGCTAGCAGGGCATAATCCAAGTCATCCTTTTCACACTCCAGCATCACCTGATAATCTGTGGTTGATACTTTACCTTCAATATCATCCACTACCATGCGTTCCCCTGCAATTGATACACCCTTAGATAGACGTGAAGTTATGCGCGCGGCGTGTGGCTCAGGGTGTCCATGCACCCATGCAATATAGGTTTTATCCATATCCCGATCACGAAATGATTCGGTTAAATTGCGTAAGGCTAGTAAGTTTTTTGCCAAAAGTAACACACCCGATGTGTCGCGATCCAAGCGGTGAGCCAAACGCAAATCAGGGAGGTGGCGCGATACTTTCAGCGCTTCAATCAAGCCAGCGTCATGCCCGCTGCCTCCATGCACTACCAAACCTGCTGGTTTATTGATAACTAGAAGCCACTCGTCTTCAAATAAAATGGCCAATTGTGCCACTTGCTGTAATAAAAAATTGGGGATGTCACCATGGGATATTTCTTTTGTATCAGACTGGCGCAGGCTTGCTGGTACAAAAACTTCATCATGTAGTGCTAGGTGATGATTGGCTTTGCAGCGTTTGCCATTTACGCGCACATTACCTTTGCGAATGAGGCGCATGAGCAATGTGCGTTTTCCACCGCCCAAGAAACGCAGCAACATACGATCTAAACGACTGCCTTCTTCATCGGCCGAGACTGTTATCCGCCCTTTTTCATTGATAAAATTTGCCAAGTGTGCTCCTGTGCGGTTAGTATCATCAGCTGTATAGTTGCTCCATGCGAACTTAATCCTGCAAGAGATGATTGATTTGACTGCTCTGACTCTCGCCAGATTGCTTACCCAGCAAACCTAGCGATGCAGCAAACCCGAATACAGTACTTTCGGTGCTATGCGGATCGATGTTCAATGTGTCGAGCCTGTACAAAATAAAATACCCGTTTGATGGTTTAACCACTGATGTTGATCGCAATGCAGATATCTGGAGTAAGGATGTAAGCCAAAATTGCACGTACGACTGAGTTGCTGAGATAATGAAAGTATGATTGTTTGAATTCAGTATTTAGTCAATATTCGCATGCTTTAAGCTGTGTAAGAGCCTCTTATTTACACACAGAATAACCTCGAACGGCACAGGAAAGTGCCATGAGCGCCATAAAAAAGGTGATGCTAATCAATGCATCCCATGATGAAGAAAGTCGGGTTGCCGTTGTTCTCAATGACTACCTACAAGAGCTGGATATTGAATCAGCTCACAAAACTCTCACCAAAGGTAACATCTACAAAGGTACCGTTACCAAGGTTGAAGCCAGCCTGCAAGCCGCCTTTGTTGAGTATGGCTCTGCCAGGCAGGGTTTTTTACCACTCAATGAAATCCATCCAGCTTTTTGGAAGGAAGGCGCAGATAAAACGGCCAATCCTCGCAAGGTTAGTATTCGTGATGTGCTGGAGCATAAGCAGGAGTTGCTGATTCAGGTGGTGAAAGAGGAACGTGGCAATAAAGGTGCTGCATTAACCACCAATATTTCATTGGCTGGTCGCTACACAGTACTAATGCCGAATAATTCTCGCGGTGGCATTTCGCGCAAACTATCTGAAGATGAACGCCGTGCAATCAAACAAATCCTCACCCGCTTGAATGTGCCTGATAATATGGGGCTGATTGTCCGCACTGCGGGTAAAGATCAGGAGCTTGAATCATTGGAGTGGGATTACCAATATTTGCGCCGCCTGTGGGATGAAATCCGTATTAAGAGTGATAGTGCCCCATCACCCTCGTTGATTTACCTAGAGGGTGATCTTGCCACGCGCGCCATTCGCGATCATTTCACGGATGATATTGATGAAATATGGGTGGATAATCACGATATTTATACGCGCACTAAGGCATTTGTACATGCTGTTTTACCTGGTAAAGAAAAGTTGGTTAAGCTTTATCGAGGCAAGCAGCCACTGTTTCGAAAGTATAATATTGAATCACAGTGTGAAGAAATTCATGAGCGTGAAATTCGCTTGAGATCGGGTGGCTCCATTGTGTTTGACCCGACTGAAGCTCTGACATCCGTTGATGTGAACTCATCGCGCGCAACGGGTGGCAAGCATATTGATGATACAGCACTGCTTACCAACCTAGAGGCTGCGGAAGAAATTGCGCGTCAATTGCGTATTCGGGATATTGGTGGCTTGGTGGTGATTGATTTTATTGATATGGCCAGCCGCAAACACGGGCAACAAGTCGAAGAAGCCTTGCGGGATGCCACACGCCCAGACAAAGCACGGATTCAGTTTGCGAAAATATCGCGGTTTGGATTGCTGGAGATGTCTCGTCAGCGACTGCACCCATCGGTGCGTGAGTCGACCACGGAAACGTGCCCTCGTTGCCGTGGCCGTGGCTCTATTCGCACTGTAGAATCTATGGCATTACAAATGCTTACCCGCATGGAAGATTGGGCTGAAATTGGTAAAAAACCGACCTTGGTGGTACAGGTTCCATCGGAAACAGGGGAATACCTGATGAACAATAAGCGCGCCAATATCGCGCATATTGAAGAAAACCATGAAATACAAATCACCTTGCAAATCAAGCCCGAGTTAATGATTCCACATTATCGCATTGAACGTCAGTGGAATGATAACAATCAGCAACGTGTGGAGGTTCTTGAAGACACCGCGAAAGGCCGTAAACCAGCCAAAATAAGCCGTAAACTAAATCCTTTGAAGCCCGTTGTGGGTGTTCCGACACCACAGCAGCGTGCGCCGCAAAAAACAACTGCGCTGCCTGCTTGGTTGAGAGCATTGTGGGATATATTGACAGGTGCTTCAGCCAAGAAAAAACGTGAAGAGGAAGAGTGTGAAAAGAATAATAATCGCAATCAGAATCGCGAGCGCCGAAATCAGTCACGTACCCGTAGAAACAAAACCAATAGACCAAGGCAAGATGACGCAAACCCGAAAGCACAAAAGCCTGCAAGCAATAAGCCAAAGCCGGTTGCTAAATCCAGTGGATCAAAGCCAGACGAAGTCAAGCCTGAGCAGCAAGCCCAAGAAGGCGCGCAGCGTAAACGTCGTCGTCGTCGGCGGCCTGTAAGACGTAATCCTCAGGGGGCAAACGTCAATAACAATGAGAAACAGGCTGATATACCGCAGTCTAATGGAATAAAGGTTGATTCAGTATCACTAAACATAGAAAAGCCGAGTGCAGTAAATACTAAGACTGATCGTGCGGTTCCAGCTCAAGCAGATACGCCTAAAGCTAACGCTGAAAAAGTAAAGGTAACTAGGCCCAAGGGAGATCAATCCAAAGGAAGGAAGACCAAAGAAAAACAGGCCAACGAAGCCCACCCCAAACAGGCTTCGGGCAGCGCAATGGCGGCGGATAAGTTACCAGTTTCGCCTTCTCAAGCCAGTTCTTCCCAAAATAATTCTTCTCCAGCTGATGGGTCTCAACCCAACACTGTGCAGCCGAAAGCTGAAACAAGCCGCAAACCTAAGTTGGATAGGGAGGCAGGGAAGCAAGGTAGTCCGGCAAAGACAACGCTTAAACAAGAGCCCCAAAAAGTTGCGCAGGCACCAAAAAACAGCGAATGAACAGCGCGCAAAAAACACTTTCATGTGTCATCCCTGAACATATGATGGGTCAGCGCCTTGACTATGCGCTGACTTGTTTAAGTGATTTATCGCGCAGTCGTATTCAAGCGTTATTAAAACACGGCTGTGTTGTTCAAAGCAACCGAACAGTGTCACTCAGAGCATCTACAATTGTATGTGTTGGCGATACTTTTAGTATTGATCTGCCTGATAATCGCCCGATGGCGCTTATTCCAGAAGATATAGCATTGGATATATTGCACGAAGATGAGTATTTGCTGGTTGTTAATAAGCCTCCAGGTATGGTTGTGCATCCCAGCCATGGGCATGATACTGGAACGCTGGTTCATGCCTTGCTGCATCATTGCGAATCGTTGCCAGGCATCAATGGCGTGGAGCGCCCTGGCATTGTCCATCGTATTGATAAAGACACCTCAGGCTCACTCGTTGTCGCCAAAACAGAAGCCACGCACCACGGGTTGGTGACCCTTTTTACACAGCATGACGTTGACCGACAATATATAGCTTGGTGTCGTGGCGTTAGTCGCTGGAATCAGAAACGCATTGAGCAGCCTATTGCCAGACACCCCCAGCACCGTCAAAAAATGGCGATTGTGCCTACGGGTAAAATGGCTATAACCGATGCGATTGTTGAGCGCCGTTTTGCGCAACAGTTCAGCCGTATGCGCTTAACTCTGTATACTGGTCGCACCCACCAAATTCGTGTTCATTTGGCTGCTGAGGGTATGCCCATTCTTGGCGATGTTGGTTATGCACGAAGCTTTAACCCCAAAAAATCATTGCCTGAGATGACTCGTGAAGCACTGACAGGGCTACAGCGTCAAGCACTGCATGCCGAGGTGCTTGGTTTTATTCATCCGATTACACAAGAAAAAGTTTTTTGCACAGCGCCTTTGCCTGATGATTTATTGCAACTCAATGCCGCACTTGCACAGCTGTTGGAATAATTGGGTTCAAGCAAGGTTTGCTGCACTTTATTTCTTCCAAGCTCTTCGCTACCCATCAAATTACGGCTGTTTTCAGTGAGCGAAAAGGTGGGGTAAGTACCGATCCTTTTGACAGCCTTAATTTGGGTTTGGGGCTGGGTGATGATGCTCGGCATATTGCGCAAAATCTTGAGCGTTTATGTGAGGCAGCACAGCTTCCAGTTCCACATCGTAGCCAACAAATTCATGGTACCAATCATTTGTTATGTTATGGAAAAGGTATGCAGCATGAGAATAAAGCGGATATTTTGATTGGCTCTTTCAAATTCTAAATGGGTAGGCAAAATTCATAGGGGGATAAGCAAGCTCAATGACTCACCACAAAACAAGCTGTCGAATGCTAATCCTGCAAAGCCGCACGCCTCCCTCATTCGAGGAAG
>JAUZQT010000125.1 GCA_030950825.1 Mariprofundaceae bacterium
GCTGGTACAAGCTTGGTTCCAGGTGTTGCGGATGCTTCTGCTGTTCAGCTTGAAGGCTTGCGTCAGCTAAGCAATGCCATGATCCTAAATGTGGACACTTATGCTACCGCAAATGGTGTCACCCCGCTGCCTAGAGCCAACGTGGCGCTGGTTTGGTCTTTTAAAACGCAAACCATTGGCAAGACGCTGGCTGCCATCCAAGTAGCCAGTAAAAATCCCTTAGATCCTTACGCAGCAAAACTTGCTGACTTTAAGGTTACTGCATCACTACCTGCTGCTAACTTTGCAGCAGTCGCGAAGTTACCAACTGCTGCATATGCTAATATTGCAACAGTTGTGCAAGGCACGGTTGCTATGCCATATTATTTGGATGTGTACAGCACTGCCAATCCATTGGGGCCGCTTACAGGGCGTTTTCAGGTGGATGCTTATGGTATGCCGACTGTGAAAACCATTCAAACCATACCATTTTTCATGACTATTCCGAATGCTCCGAAATTAGGCGGTGGTGGTAGTTGGCCAGTGGTTATCTTCCAACATGGGTTTACCGTAGATAAGAATGCGATGTTTGGCATTGCCAATACGCTTGCTAAAGCAGGTTTTGCAACCATTGCCATTGATAGCGTGCTGCATGGCAGCCGCACGTTCAAGCTTGACTTGGTCACTGAAAGCAAGGATAGCTATGGCAATGTATCGGTGACCGCCAATGTTGCTGATGGTTATGCCGATTCAAGTGGTCGCCACTACTTGAATTTGAGTTACTTATTAACCACCCGTGATAATGCCCGTCAGTCTGTTGCCGATTTAATCCACCTAACTCGCTTATTAGAAGTGCAGACCATGGATGTTGTGAATAATATAACTGGCTTGGCTCCTGGTGGTGATGGTGCTGACCTTGACACTGCGGCAAATTCTATATCTTTTGTCGGCCACTCCAATGGAGGCATCCTTGGAACCATGTTTGCATCGGTCGATCCTTACGTTAAAACCATTGTGCTGGCCAATGCTGGCGCTGGTTATGGCGATATATTCCAAAATTCCATCGAGGTATCACCATTGATCAATGCAGGTTTGGAGGCTAAGGGTATTACGGTTGGTTCAGCCGACTATCTTGCTTTTATGAATGCCGCACAAACAGTCGGCGATGATTCTGATCCCATAAATTATGGTATTACATACAATAACTGGATTGCTACGAATGCGAAGAAGGTATTTGTGCTGAAGACCACACCCGACAAGGTGGTGCCAAATTCAGCCACCAATACGCTGATTTCAATACTCGGCCCACTCACCCAAGTTGGAATAGCGGCTGCGAACTCACCACTGCTGGGCAGTAGTGGCTATGTGAACTACATTTCAGGCACTCATAGTACCTTTCTAAGACCTGCTGGTGTTACAAACCCTACAGAATTTCTAGCTGCATATACTCAAATGCAAAAGGCTACGGTGAACTTTCTTGCTGGTAGCGGCGTGACCGTTATTGCTGGCTCTACCGTTGTGGAATAAAGGAGAACTACAATGAAATTATTTAATCGTTACGCTATGTCAGTTGCTGGTTTATTGTGTTTGTTTCCTGTCATAACACATGCGGGTGGCTATATGATACCAGAGCAAGGGGCTAAAGCTGTTGGTATGGGCAATGCCTTTACTGCTGTGGCGGATGACCCATCAGCGAATTGGTTTAACCCTGCTGGCCTGTCGTTTCAAAAAAACGGTGTCATGATCGGTGGGGATGTGGTGGCACCATCCAATGAGTATATTGACCCTGTAGGGAATAAAACCTATTCAGCAAAGAAATCAATATTCCTCGTGCCTCACACATATATTAATTACCGCGCCGATGATTCAAAGCTGAGCTTTGGTTTTGGTATCAATGCGCCTTTTGGCCTATCTACAGACTGGGCGGGATCAGGCGCACCATTTAGTCAGGCGGGGGCTGGATCAAAAAGCATTACGTTTTCTCAAATTGAAGCCATACATGTGAATCCAAATATTGCTTACCGTGTTTCAGAAAACTTATCACTGGCCGCAGGCATTGCCTATTACAATGTTATGAAAGTTCATTTGAATAGTTTGGCGTTAAATATTGGTGGGCATGGTGATGGCTTTGGTGGCAATGCGGCGTTAATGTATAAAAATGATGGTTATTCCTTGGGTGTATCCTACCGCTCAAGTGTTAAAGTGGATATTAACGGCACTGCTGTGGGTGGCTCTGGCGTGGCTGTTTTGGGCTTGAATGGCATTGCTGGAAATGCAACGACATCTTTGGAAATACCAAGCATTTTAAGTGTTGCTGGATCTTATCAGTGGCAAGATTGGCTTGTAAGCCTGCAGTTTGATCGTGTTGACTGGACATCGTTCAATAAGATTGAATTAAATTTTGCACCTTCGGCACTGAATTTGGCGACAGGAACAAGCCAAACCATTCCAGAGAACTGGCGCACCACAACGACAATTCGGCTGGGGGCAGAGTGGCGCTTGGATAGCAGCAACGCCATACGTTTTGGTTATGTGAATGATCCGACACCCACGAACTCTGTTGATGTATCGCCGCGCATCCCTGGCAATGATCGGCAATTGCTAACGCTGGGTTATGGGTTGAAGATGGCAGATGATATAACAGTTGATTTGGCTTATGCCTATGTTTGGTTAAAGGATAGGAACCTAACAACTGCAAGCGCGCCTGTTTACAATGGTACGTATAAATCCTTTGTACATCTTTTTTCAAGCAGCTTTATTTATCGCTTCTAATCCGCATTGTTTGTGAATGATGTGGTGGTTAGATGTTACAAATGCTGCCGTTCAGAAGGATGCGTAATAGGCCGAGAAGCCAATAATTCGCGAGTATATTCATGTTTCGGTTTGGAAAACACATCGGCAACTCGGCCCTCTTCAATAATTTTCCCCTCAAGCATTACCAAAACTCGATCAGCAATATGTTGAATCACCGACAAGTCATGTGAAATGAAAAGGTAGGCTAGGTTGGAGCGCTGCTGTAATGTTTTTAACAAATTTAGTATTTGAGCCTGCACTGAAACATCCAGTGCCGAAACAGGCTCATCCAAAACCAATACTTTGGGTTCAACGATCAATGCCCTGGCAATGCCAATGCGCTGCCTTTGCCCACCTGAGAATTGATGGGGATAACGCTCCATTGACGTGCTGCTAAGCCCGCACTGCTGCAACGCCCCTACCACAGCATCGCGGCGTTGTTGCTTGTTCATTTTAGGGCGATGCACACGCAAACCTTCCGCCACACTTTCCCATATACGCATGCGTGGATTTAATGATGCAAAAGGATCTTGAAAAATCATTTGAATCTGATGACGCTGAGCACGTAAAGCGCTGCCTTTCAAATGTGTCACATTGGTTCCTTGCCAGGATATTTCGCCATCATCACTATCAATCAAGCGCATAGCCAAACGTGCTGTTGTTGACTTTCCGCTACCGGATTCTCCAACAATGGCCAGTGTTTCACCTGCCGATAAACAAAAAGAAACCTGATCTACGGCCTTTTTACTTTGACCTTGACGCAATAAGCCCCCGCTTTGGAATGTTTTGCTGAGCCCTCGAACTTCTAACATATTCATACGCCTTCTTCGCTCGCTTTCTGTGTATGAATGGATATATGCACACAGCGTGCAATATGTTCTCCCTGTCGCCATGCATCCACTGCCACAGGGCTTTGCTGACAATCTGCTTGGCTATGCGGGCAACGTTCGGCAAAACGACAGCCTATAGGCCATTCTCCTGGCATGGGTACTTGTCCTTCGATCACAGTCAGTGCCTGGTTGCCTTTTGCTACTTCAGGACGACAGCCCATTAATGCTTGTGTGTAGGGATGTGCTGGATGATTGAAAATATCCATAACCGCCCCGCGCTCAACAACTTCACCTGCATACATCACCACGACATCATCACACATCTCTGCAACCAAGCCAAAATCGTGGGTGACCAGCAGCATGCCCAAATTTTTCTCCTGCTGCAGCTTGCGCAACAAAGCAATAATACGTTTTTGCACCGATACATCCAAGGCAGTGGTTGGCTCATCAGCAATAATATACTCAGGGTTGGCAGACATCGCCATAGCAATCAGAACACGCTGACGCATGCCTCCGGACAAAGCATCAGGGTATTGCTGTAGGAGATACTGCGCATCTTGAAGTCCGACATCTTCAAGTAGCTGAATAGCATGTAAACGTGCATCACGACGATTTAAATTTAAATGCAATCCGATGACTTCAAGCATCTGGCTAGCAATCGAAAACACGGGGTTCAATGCCGTCATCGGCTCTTGAAAAATCATCGCTATCTTCCCACCGCGCATTTTTCTTAATTGTTTTTCGGACATGCTAAAGATGCTTTCATTGTGTAGTCGAATATCCCCAGAAACTTTCGTGATCCCTTGGTATTCACCCAAACGAAGTATTGATTGGGCAGTGAGTGTTTTGCCGCACCCAGATTCCCCTACCAGACCCATCACGCGCCCAGGTTTTATCGTCAGTGATACATGGCTAACAGCCTGAGTCAATGTATTTTGCATCGGAACGGCCAGTGATAAATCGTCTATTTCAAGCATGGGCGTGAGTGTGACAAAAGGATCTCAAGCTTTCCAGTACGAAAAGATTTGTACGCTTTTTTAGCCCGATAAGAAGAAATATTAGAGCCCCATTTGTAAAGTTTTCCACAATAAATAAAATTTTATGACCAAATCCCACCCTTATATTAGAATAATGCCATTAAAGTCATTTAACATACTGTTATATATAGTAAAAATATAAGTGACTAAATTATAGGCAGCGTGTCACATAGGCTCTGAATGTGACAAGCACAAACAAATATGGATGCTTATCCACAAAGTTATCCACAGTTTCTGTGGGTAATATTACAAGTTCTTAATTTACAACAACTTAGCGGCATTATTGCAGCTTTCTATCCGATAAGTCGAGGGCAGCCTCCTAGGGCAATCATATAAAATACCCTTGACATTATGTTTATATGTTTTACACCTCCCCCATGAACAAACCAACAACACCTTTAATAATAGAACGCTTTTCACCCATTCCAGGCTCACGAGTTGAGCGAAATAAATGCCATCAACTTAGCAATACCTTCGCCAAAATAGCGATCTTTCAGCTCGTATTAACCATGAATTTCATTGAGATCTTATCAATCAGTTCATTAATAAAAATACGTTCGGAATTTTCCCTACATAATTTTAATGTTTCTTGCACCTGCTTGCGGGCTAGGACTGCCCTTTATGTTCAAATAAAACGGGACAATAGGATTCCCATCCTTTAGCCTTCGCACATGCAGATTCAAAACAATATCAAACAGAAATTATTGGAGGCAGATTCCATCCGAATTGTTCGCCATATGATATGTGATAACCCCACCTCAAATCGATCCGAAATATCACGACTCGTATGTGAGCACTTTAGTTTTTATAACGCAAAAAAGCAGCTTCAACAGTCGGGTTGTATAAAAGCA
>JAUZQT010000126.1 GCA_030950825.1 Mariprofundaceae bacterium
TAACTTGCGCAATTCATGCTTGTCTTTTTGCCCAGCATGGGCGTTGCAAAAAAAGCTTACATAGCAGGCTATGCTTCGCTTTTTGCGCCTTCATGCTGAACAAAAACACTGCGCTTCAAATGCACATGTTATTTAATTCCCATTCCTAAGCAAATTCAGGAAGAATATCAGCATCAAATACAGGGCCATCCACACACACACGGCGGTATTTTTCTTCGCCATCTTCAAGCGTTTTAATCACACAACCAGCACAGCCACCCACAGCACAGGCCATATGCTCTTCAAGTGACAGCTGCGTTGGGATATTTAATTTCCGCCCCAATCTGGCGACGGCGTGCAGCATCGGATGTGGCCCACATGATAATAAAATACACTCAGCCCGCTCTTCGCTGCTCAGAGCTAGTAGATAATCCCTCGCCAAATCAGGCACATGCCCTTCATAACAGCCGTATAGGCTGGCATTGGACGCTAGGCGACATGGAATACCGCGCTCTTCGAGTGATGTGATCGTGAAGGTGGTGTTACCCGTAACACCCGGCAACATAAATGTTGATGGTTTCAAGGCAAATGGGAATGCCACTTCTGAGCCTGCAAACACCACGGGCTTACCGCCACGCGCAATCAGGTCATCTGCCGCAAATACCATGGGCGGAATGCCCACACCGCCACCAATACAGATATAACGTTTAGACGTGTCCGATAAATCGAAAGGTTTACCGATGGGCCCCAGTATTGGCAGTTTTTCACCAGCTTTTCGTTCCCCCAGCTGATGGGTACCTTCCCCAATCATTTTGTAGAGTAAATCCACGGTGCCTTTTTTAGGGTCGGTCAGCATAATCGAGATTGGCCGACGCAATGGCTTGGCTTCTGACACACGCACATGCACAAATTGGCCAGGTTTGGCATCTTTGGCTATTTTAGGGGCATGCAAGCGCATCACACACTGATCGCCTTTATGGTGAATATGCGCAAGAACTTCAGCATTTTCTTCAAAAATCACATTGCGATGTGAATCACTCATGAATCACACCTTTTTCAAACACCACGCGACCATCTTTTAACGTGTATTGCACTTGGCCTGTCATACTGCGCCCATGCCAAGGGGTGTTCCTACCTTTGGATAAAAGCTTTTCACGGTCGAGTGTCCATTGTTTGACTGGGTCAAAGATGCAAATATCAGCAATATTCCCCACTGAAATAGCGCCTTCTGGCAGGTTCAATAAACGCGCAGGATTAGCTGTCATTTTGGCGATTAAATCAGTCATGGAAAGTGCTCCCGAACGTTCCAAATCCAATGAAATAGGCAGCATGGTTTCTAGCCCAACAATGCCAAATGCAGCGCAGGACAGGCCACAGCGTTTATCATCTTCATGGTGCGGCGCATGGTCGGTGGCAATGACTTCAATTGTACCATCCCTTAAACCTTCGATGACAGCCAAGCGGTCTTCTTCGGTTCGCAATGGCGGGCTCATCTTGGCATCGGCATTAAAGTTGAGCACTTCATCCTCAGTCAAGGCAAAATGATGTGGTGCAGCCTCGGTGGTCACCTTTAACCCTTCTTTTTGGGCTTGACGAACCTGCTCAACGGCTCCTTTAGAAGAAATATGTGCTACGTGATAGCGCGCATTGACACGGCGGGTCAACATAATATCACGGGCAATCATACTATCTTCGCCTTCTACAGGCATACCAGTCACACCGAGCTGCGTAGAAACCCATCCCTCATTGATTGCACCACCTTCAGTCAGTTGCCTTTCTTCAGCATGCTGAATAATCAAGTAGCCAAAGCTGGATGAATACTCCAGTGCTTTACGCATCACTCCAGCATGCCAAATAGGTTTACCATCATCCGAAAAGGCGACTGCGCCAGAGCGTGAAAGCTCGCGCATTTCGGTCAGCTCTTTACCTTTTAGCGCACGACTGACGGCACCAATCGGGTGTAAATTACACAAGCCTATTTGTTTGGCACGGGCAATCACCTGCAACACGATGCCCGCATGATCCATGCATGGATCGGTATTTGGCATGGTGCAAATACTGGTTACGCCGCCTGCAATTGCTGCCCGCGAACCAGACTCAATATCTTCTTTCCATTCTTCGCCTGGCTCGCGCAAATGCACATGCATATCAATCAAACCAGGGCAAACAATCAAGCCTGTGGCATCAATGGTTTGCTTGGCCTTGTCTGTAAATTTTCCAATGCCAGCGACGTTCCCATTTTCAATCCAAACATCGCAGATTTCATCAATACCATTGGCAGGATCAATCACACGACCATTTTTAATGAGAATATCAACCATATACTTATCCTTTTTTGCGATATTTTTGCAATTTACTGTGAGGTTTATCTGGGTGTGTCATTTCAATCATACCTTGCGCCAAGGCAGGTTTTAAATATCGCTCTCGAAATGACTTTCTGTCGCGCAGCCCCAAAGCATGCTGCAACGCTGCGCGACTCATCTCCCCTATCATCACATCCAAAAGGTTCTTAACTTGGGGGCTAACTTGACGGCTGTCTTGAGGGGTAGCCTGCAAAACCGCATCTAAAACTCTCTCCAGCATAAATTGAATAAAATGAGCAGAATCAGAGTGCTCCGTACTTTGTTGCAAGGCACGATAATAACCTTGCTGAAATTGATAAACCAAACTTTCAACGGGTATATCCGCAAACAATGGGTTCCAATGTTGTAGTATTAACGATTGCCATAATCGTCCCATACGACCATTGCCATCCGCAAAAGGATGAATAAATTCAAATTCATAGTGAAACACAGCACTGACTATCAATGGATGATGATCCGAATTTTTAACCCATTGCAATAAGTTTGTCATTAGAGCTGGGACACGCTGTGCAGGAGGCGCAATATGAACAACCTCACGACCCTTCATCACACCGACACTGCCTTGCCGATACACCCCATATTCATCAATCAGCCCAGCCATCAGAATTTGGTGCGCTTGTAATAAGTCGGATTCCAAACAAGCTTGCCATTGATTCATTTTATCATAAGCACAGATGGCATTTTTTACTTCCTGAATCTCACGCGGCGGCGCAATCACCCTTTTACCATCCAAAATAGCAGTAATTTGTTGCTCACTTAAAGTATTTCCTTCAATGGCAAGAGATCCTTGAATACTGCGAATACGATTAATGCGCCGTAAATGCAAAGCCTGCTCATGATCAGCATACGCCGTTAACCGACCCACTCTCTCACTGATTTGCGCAATCAAGGCAATGATTTTAGGTGTGATGCTAAAAGGAGGCTGATAGCGCACGATGTTTCACCCCCAAATGGCTATGAATAGAAAGAATTCAATAGAATTGAAAATTCGTTTATTCATTTACACGCACCTTTTTTTACCACGCACCGCAGCACTATGAGCCTGATTCCCTATCATAAAGTTATCCCTCACTTTGAGAATAGTAACATGTTTCACTATATGAAACGCCATTGCATATAGTGAAACATGTTACTATACTTCGTCATAAGCACTTCGGTGCTGTTCGACCCTTTGCCGAAGGCTTTGGATCATGGCTGCGCCTCAGTCGCCAAAAGACTGGGGCTTTTTTATTTCCTGTAAAACACTTTCTCGTTTTAACTTTTCTATGTAACCCCGATCTGCTGGTATTGCAGTCACGAATTCTAATTGGTGGTCTTTTTCTCTTTCCTGAAGAACTACAACATATCGCTCTTCTATAACAATCAAAGAGCGTCGTTTCTTGTTTTAACCACGGGTATTTTTTCTAATTTGACTGCGCCTTTCAATATTACCTTTCGAAGCACATAAAGCCTCTTTAATCCACATGATTCGACGTGCTCTATTTTTCGAAAATGGAATATCATGCACGCCATCACCCCTTCGGTAATTTGAACTTTCTGAAAAGGCATGATCAAATGTTGGGGCATGAAAATACACTCGTTTTCCATTCCATTCAAATAATTCGATGGCATGACCATTGGCATCATGAATATAAGTTTCAATGTAAACTTGACGATACTTTTCTTTCAACGCCACATCATCTTTAGCTTTAAGCCGCAACAGCGCCCACAGGTGTTCAGCCATGCTTTTGCTTACCTGTAAAATGAAACAATGAGAATTTATCCTTAATTGGGAATGTTGAGGAGCACAAATCCCTCATGCCAACATTTTTAGCCAATGCTTCACAAAATTCAATTTTAGTCTGGCTGGCATGTTCCGCCAGGTGACGATTATTCCAATAATACCCCACAGCA
>JAUZQT010000127.1 GCA_030950825.1 Mariprofundaceae bacterium
TATTAATGGGGTGAAGAGTGCAATTCGCCGCCATGGTAAACCAGAGGTATTTAACAGTGATCAAGGAGCGCAATATACCAGCACAGCGTTTACCAATGTTCTCAAAGAAAGTGACATAAAAATAAGCATGGATGGTAAAGGCCAGTGGATGGATAATGTATTCATAGAGCGGTTATGGAGGTCAGTGAAATACGAGGAGGTTTACACTAGGGAGTACGGCTCTGTTAAAGCGTTAATTAGTGCACTACATCGCTATTTTGAATTCTATAATCTGTCCTTGACTAGGGGTCCACTTCAAACCCTTTGTCATTGGAAGGAAAAACTGGTTGTTCTGCAACACAGAATCAGGAGCCAAGGCCAGCGCTGTCATTTACTCCTTACTGCAATCAGCCAAAGCGAATGAATTGCCGTTGATTCAATGGCTCACGTATGTACTTGATGAGTTCCCACGCTGCTCCAATGATGATCAACGCCGCTCATTATCCGCTTCGATATTAAACGCTTGAAAAATAGAAATCCTGACGCTTACCAGTAATTGATTTGGCATGTAAAGAGAAAAAGATCATTGCCGAGGTTAAAAATAAGTATAATACGGTGACAGGCGGAAAATTGGCTAATCAATATTATTCTCTTGAGCGATTGATCATGCCAAAATCTAGCCTGAATAATTCACAAATACTGTCGTGCCCTTGCTTGCCCCTTTATCCGCAATCAGCACAACGATTTATGAATTTTTCAGGCTATGTATTGCTTGTAATACTGTGTACCCTTAACGTCTGCTCTGTGAGAGGTTTTTCATTGTATACGAAGCCCATTCCTTTAATCATCCATGATTTACAAGATTCCCAAATGTTTGCACTGGCACAGGCGGCAGGTCGAGCCAATATGGTGCTGCAAGCTTTGGCATCATCTGAACAATCATGGCTTGAAAATAGTCGTTATTTTTCATCGTATAAGATACTCCCAAGCTTGGGTGATGTGATTGAAAGTGTTTATGCCTTAAGCTTGAAAAAATCAGGTGTTTCAGGCGTTTGGTTGCCCTGTGTTGATGATGTTGCAATGTTTACAGCGGCTTTCCAAGATTTTTTAAAAAGCCGAGGCATGTTAAGCCTTGTTGCCAAAGTTGAAAGCATTGAACATGCTGACTTGAGTCATTTACAGGATTTTCAAGGCTTTCTAAACATACCGAAAACACGCTGGTTGAGCCATGCAGAGCTACAAGGTGATGCGGTGAAGCTTTCTTATCCACTGATACTCAAGTCTTCACGAGGCAACTTCCAACGATTTAATGATGCGAAAAAACTTTTAACACATCTCGATGCCGCCGAGCACGTATCAGCATTTAGCCAGCGTATTCAACAATATATTCTGGGGGATGTCACAAATATGGCAACGGCCATGCTTCTTTTTGATAAAAACAGCCAGCCTGTTCGTGGTTTTACTGGGCGACGTCTGCGTGTGGCGCAAACTAAATATGGTGATTTTGGTGAAACAACAGCTGCTCAAGCCGAATGGATCCCCGAGCTTTATGAAGGTGCGGTAGAATTATTAAAATATTTAAATTGGCAAGGTTTTGCCGAGGTTGAATGCAAACAAGCTACCGATGGGACTTGGTTTGTTTTAGAAATTAATCCTCGCTTATCTGGCTGGACATGTTTGGCAGAAGCCGATGGAGCAGGTTTTTTACAGGCATATTATGCCATGTGTGCGCATGATATGCCTTTAAAAGAAACATGTTTGCAACGTTCAAAAGCCAAATATATTCGTATGCTTGCGGCTGGCTTTCACAAGCCCGATTGGTTTATTAATCAATTTGTCAAAAACAAGCGACATTCAAAACTATATTGGTTGATCAAAGATTTATATCAGCTTTGGCGGTATAAAATGACATTATCTGCTGGGGCTTGGGACTTTTTAGATCGCCAAGCATGCAAAGACCTATGCATCAATAATATTCGAAAATATTTTTTCCGCGGCTCTTAAGCCTCACTTAAACATCGCCAAGCGGCATGAACATCTGAAAACACCAAACGGAAACATTTTAAATCTAGCGGTAAACGCCTATTCAATGCTTTCACGCGTTCTGAAGGTAAAATGCTTTGATGAAAATGTTGGGGAAGTTCCATCAAAGCTTCACTGCGACGTAAAGTCGTCAATTCTGCTGCAGCTGCAGTTGCATCAAAACGTGGAAAAAGCAAACGTGCTAACGGTAAATCACGATGCTCCATAAGCTTGGGTAACCAGAGCTGCAGACGAACTTTTTCCCCTTGATAATCAAGAAAAGTGAAAAACGCACGTTCAAAAACACCACTTTTCAACATCATTTCATGATCAAAAGCAGGGTGTTCAATGTCATCCCATTGCATCGGCCTTGGCATGGGGCTTATCTTCCCGTGTTCATTCAACAGTGAAAATTCATCAGTCATATAACGGCAGCCTGATAATAAAGCCGCCGTGGTGAGGCTGCTTTTACCTGCCCCTGATTGCCCAGCAAACATCCATGCTTCGTCACCATAAGCCACACATCCTGCATGCAGTGATAAAAATTTTGGATAAATATTCTGAATGATTTGGGTGTACAATTGAATTTCAAAAGCCGCGACAATTTCTTGCGCATCGTCACACTGCCAAAGTTCCTGTTGGCCATTTAAAATCAAATACTGCTGCTGTCCATTGCTTAAAAAATCAAATTCAATACGCTCATTACCATCTTTTGCTGCTGCATATAAACGAACAAACTTTTCAATATCAGATCGATAAATCTGGCTGTTAGCCGTGATAAAAACCGATTGATTGGCTATTGAAAATGCATATAACCAATCTTCTTGACATGGTGTCATAGGCTCTCTTGCAATAATCCAAATGCAGCAAACTCTTCCAGAATGCATGTGATATCTTTTTCAACGATGTCTTGATCTGCCTCCAAAACATCACAAATCTGCATGGTCATATCATGGATGTTATGTTTGCCATCGCAGCATTCCAAGATGCTGGTGGCAATCAAATTAAGTGAAAGGCTGGATCCATCGGCATCGTCGATCACCAATACTTCTTGGCTATCGTCCAAATCCTCAAACACCAAACTATCACGTTTGATGGGGTATTCGGGTAGAATTTGAATCACTTCACGCTCCTTGGAGGTTGTCCGAGAGTAGAAATACCTACTGCGAACCCCCCATTTAGGCCATGATTTCCGTCTATTTTCGTTAAATAGACCCTGCTATTCGCCTTAAATAGTCGAAAATCATGACTCAAAATGGGATTTCCTCGCTACGGTCTCTATTCTCGGACAGCCTCCTAGGTTGAACATTACTTTTTAATAAACAAGCTATCATTTGGCAGTCCGAGCAGCTTAATTGCTCGTTGCATTGTTTCCAGCGTTGTGAAATATATTTTTGATCATCTTGATACAATAAACTGTTTAATATTTCTTCAAGCGATTGTTGGCGCACATTTCCCAAACGAAGTTGGCGGGAAAAAATACAGGGATAAACATCACCGTTGGCCGCAATGCACAGCTTACCACGGCGAATTTTACCTTTTTCAGCATGTGAAGGGCTCACTTGTATATGAGCTGGAAGTTCAGTCGCAGTTCCACGACCAACAGCGTTCACAGGGTCAAAACGAATATCTTCTATGGCAAGTCCCAGCGTCTTGTTTAAAAAATCGGGCATGCGCAACACGGCTTCGGCATTTTCGCACATCACGACCACACCCACACGCACCTTAAAACCTTGAGCCATACTGCGCCGCATGGCCGATAAGGTTTTTTCCCAACTACCATTGACACGTGTAATGGCATCATGCATTTTTGCATTGTCGGCATAAATTGAAAATGAGAATTGCAGTTGATAGTTGCTTAATTTTTCCAGCAAGGTATCGCTCAACAATAGGCCATTGGTGTAAATTTCCATGCCTTGAAAATCAAGTGATGCCGCATATGCAATAATGCCTAAAAGATCTCTGTGGATCAGTGGATCACCACCAGTGAATTGTACAAAAGGCCGCCCCAATTGCCGCGCCTGCCTTAAACTTTGTTGAATTTCTTCAGCACTCAAAAAATCATTGCGTTCAGGTGATGATTCAGCATAACAATGCAAACAGCGCTCGTTACAGCGAGACGTTAACTCAACAAACAACATACCCAAAGACTGGCCAAGCAGAAGCTTACTTGGCAAAGGAGCTTGAATTGAGGCAGTGCTCAAACCTTTTAATAGTGGATAAGCCCTCTCAATATGGCGAAGATGCGATACCTGTTTTTTTTTACTTTGAATGGATAAAACTGCGGAAGAAAAGGTTCCAGTAAGCTGAATTACATCTTGATGATGGGTTAAGTGTATGCTGACAACGCCATTATTTCCAACCATGCAGTGAGCCATATGGCCTTCCGTAAGAGAAAGAAGAAAGCAATTAGCGAACAAGGTGACATTTAAAAATCATACACAATTCCATTTTCCATTTGTGCAAGTACACGTTTTGTTTCTGTTTTTACCTTTGATTTTGCAACCCGCAGGCGGCTGACAGCCTGGTGGGCCTTCTTTACAGAAATCTTTGCATTTTATATTTCCAATCCCTCCCGCCGCATTGCATGCCGCAATATCCACACCACACGATTTAATGCATTGAAGTTTTGTGCATTTGACAGGATCATACTTTGTGGAGCCAGAGATACAGGGACAACAAGCACTGGCACCTGAAGAGATAGTCAGTATCACGGGCGGTGTCGGCACGCCCCCTACTGGATTCATCTTACACTGCTTCACATCCCCCCAGGCTCCCAGAGCGTGGCGGGGTCCAGCCATCATGGTGCCGAGAATGGCTGGTGGTGTATAAACCGCCGCTGTTAACAGTCGCCGGCGAATATTGTGTTTTCTATCTAAGGATTGTTGTTCTTTTTCATCGTTCATACGCGATACCTGCTTCCGTTGATGAAACGAACATTAGCCGCATTTGCTTATATCGGCAAATCGTGGTTAAACTTTTGCCATGAATACAGTCAAGCAGAAACAACTCCGTCGAAACTATTGCCAGATGCTACGCGGCGAATGGGCAAGTGAATTACCGCAAGATATGGATTTTTGGTATATGCTGCGTTCTGAGGGTGTCTTCTTTTGTGCATGCAAAAAGCTTTCAGAAGCACAGCGTCAACAGATTCCTGATGAAATAATGAAGGGCATGGATGAACGGGCATACACCGCATCCTCGTTGCGCATGAAACATGCTTTGGGTCATATTTTACGCGAACTTAACGCCGCTCATGTCCCTGTCATCTGCCTGCGTGGCCAAGCTTTGGCTGAATCTCTGTATGAGCCAGCGAGTATGCGCGCCTACAGTGATTTTGATCTGCTGTTTGATCAGCAAAACTCGCTGGTACTCAAGCAGATTCTCGGCAATCGCCTGATGTATCGCCCAGCTGATAAATTTCCCTCCCTCTTTAAAAAAGGCGATTTCATTATTGACCTTCATAGCGAACCGTTGGGCATTGAACGCATGCAATCATGGTCTCATCTCACCCCTTTACGTGCCCCTGATTTTTTCAAGCATGCAGAAACAGGCATGCTTGCAAGTGAAGAGGCTTTGTACATCCACCCACGCGTCAATCTTCCCTACCTCTGTTTTCATGCTATGAAGCACTCCTTTGATCGCCTTATCTGGCTCTATGATATTGCTCTATTGGCAGAAAAGATTGAGGGGGATGTTAAGAGAAACATTGAGAAAAATATTGAGAAAAGGGGGGGGTGGGATGCGGTATTGGAAGGCATTTGTGAATACAAACTTGAACGCCCATGCTTTTATGCGCTCGCCTATGTGCAAGAGCATCTGAATGCCCCCGTTCCTGGCTATATTCTTGAGGCGATTCGCCCTGATATGGGCTTTGTTGAACGGCGCTTGTTTGCCCGTCACATGAAGTTTGAAGTGATCCCTTATTTGGCCGAGCGGCTCTTTGCCCGTATGCAACCCAGCTTCAAACACCGTGTTGAATTCTGGCGTGAAACCATTTATCCCAGTGATGAGATCCGCGCACAAATTGCAGGTGGCGGCTGTGTTAAATGTGGCTTTATTCGCCGTCGAATCAAACAGATCACACGTGCCTGTCTCTTTTTTGTGCGTGAATGTTATTTTCTTTTTAGGCACCCATGATTTGAATTTAGGAACGACAATTATTTGGCTGGGGAACGTGGATTCGAACCACGGTTGGCGGAGTCTGAGTGCGTATAATACACCTAATTAACGCTATCGATGTAAATTTAATATTGCTTATTTATTCATATAATTAAACGATTTAATGCCTATTTCTTAACATTCGTCGAAAGTGTCAATGATAACTTGACGCACCTATCATTCACCTATTAATTGTTCGCTTATGGCAATCGACAAATGTCAAAAAAACACCTACTGAAGTACAATACCTTCGCCAGTTTTAGAGAATACATTAGTAAAAAACCTAGTGTTTGTAACACATTGATTTAGAAAACGTATATTATAAAAAAATAACAAATAAATAGGCTCTTGTAAAATTCAAGTGGGTAACAGGTTCTACCGATGGCATAACTAATTGATATTATTGTAAACACCAAAGAGTAAATTCTGCCTACACACTTGAAATTTAAAAGAGCCTAAAAACATCAGGGTTTTGGGGATGTCCTAAATTCGTATCATAAGCGCAATCGTGAAATCGTGAAATGTTTATTTCTAACTTACGAACAAGTTTTGTAAATGCTCTTGAGTAACAAAGCCAGTTATACCGTTAGTGTGGCCAAGATGCCTTGAATAAGATCGGAGGGGCTAGGTGGACAGCCAGCAATTACGGCATCAACAGGAATAATATCTTCAACTTTTCCCGCGATAGCATAATTATCTTGACCAAACACACCACAATTTATCGTACAGTCACCCATTGCAATCACTAATTTGGGTGTAGGCATGGCATTATAGGTCATTTCAAGGGCTTTTTTCATATTGATACTAACAGGACCAGTGACCAATAGCATATCGGCAAAGCGTGGGCTGGCTGTGAAATGGATGCCAAAGCGCTCAATATCATAGTAAGCATTGTTCGCCGCATGAATTTCAAGTTCGCAACCATTACAAGAACCTGCATCGACCAAACGAATAGCAAGTGAGCCTCGGAAGCGTTGTTTGATTGTATTTTGAAGTTTCGCACCCACCACTTCAAAGGCTTCACTGGGTACCAATGGTTCGGTGATGGTGCCAACTTTAAAAATTTGATGTAAAATTCTTAACATATCATTGCCTCAAAGATCATTGCCAGCATACGAGCAATTAAACGATTTATTGACCAGTGGAAAATCAGGCACGGGCACGGTTCGCACTGCCAATTCCAAGCCTAACCAATTGATTGCAGATGGATCACGAACAAAATAACGATCTATTTTTTCATCCACACCAAAACGCACCCAAGCAGCAATTTCACCACGCCAAGATTCAATGGAGGCAAAGCCTGACATACCTGCTTCAGGTGCTGTCCAAGGTGTTTGAATATTACCTTTTGGAAGCTGCTCTAAAAGCTGAATAATGATGCGTGAGGCATTGGCGATTTCTTCAAAGCGCACCCAAACACGGGTGGACACACCGCCAAGTTTGCCTGTTGGAATCGTTATATTGAGAGCATCATAAGGGGCATAAGCTTCTTCAATACGTTCATCGGGATAATGCCCTGATGCACGCCCTACAAACCCCAACAAACCAATGTCTTTGGCATCTTCGATACTGACAATGCCCGCACCAATCACCCGTTGTTGAATCGAAGCGGTATCGGCGTAAATATCACGCAAACGCTCGACTTCTTCAGCAATATCAAGGGTTTGTTGCATAATTTTTTGGCATGTTGCATCATCTATATCATGGGCAACACCGCCAATCACCAAGCTATCCATCAATAAACGATGACCAAAAGCTTCCTTATGTAAGCGTGCCATATCTTCACGCAAACGCGCGCATTGACCATGCATAAAAGCAAACGCGGCATCATTGCAAATCGCACCAATATCACCGATATGATTGGCGATGCGTTCTCGTTCACATAACACACCGCGTATATAACTGGCGCGTGCTGGAATGTTGATGTCGGCAGCATATTCGCATGCCTGTGCAAAGCTCCAAGCATGACCCACCGTGGCATCACCTGATACGCGGGCAGCCAATTTCAAACCATCCGATGCCGTGCGCCCTTTCATGGCGCGTTCAATGCCTTTATGTACATAACCCAAGCGTTCTTCCATATTGAGAATCTTTTCACCCACGGCATGGAAACGAAAATGCCCTGGTTCAATAATACCTGCATGCACCGGTCCAACAGAAATTTCATAAGCACATTCACTATCACAAGGCACATAATCATAATCAACATCAAGGCGTTCAGGATCAGATTGTAACGGTGTTTTACTATCAAAAGTATGCAGCAGTCCATAGGCACTTTCTGGCCAATGTTCATGCTTCAGCCATGGGCGGTTATCGGGGGTATCCATGACATCAATGTCAAACATATCCTGCATGGTACGTTCCATACGGTATGCCGCGATATAATGCTGGCTAATAGAATGAATTTGAGGGTTATCGCCACGTAATTCCGTGCGTAATAGCGCATGACGATGTTCAGGGTGAGCCAATGCCATATAGGTATAAAGGGCGCGTCTTTTGCCTGCTTTCACATCATGTTTACCTGCTTCCGCTGCCCAAATAGCCACCAATCGCATACCTAAACGTTTGGCTTCTTCGGCGGCATGTGCCCAATCCAGCCTGCGAATTTCTAAACATGGCATATGGGCAGGATGATGATCTTCAAGGTATTCGGAATGAATGCCGTGATCTCCCAAACGCTCAGCAAACCATGTGTTGCTTAATAAACTCATGCACCACCTCCAACAATTAAAGTTGCAGCTTGATGATACCAAGTAGATAAAAATCCTGGAATTGATAAACCTAAGAGTAAAGCCAAACCAAAGTGGATATAGACAGGTGTCATATTAACATGCACAGATTTGGCATATTCAGCCGTTTCGCCATATACCATGGGTTGCACAAAACGGAATAGTCCACCCATAGCAATCAATAATCCCAATAATAAAGGTGCGGCAAGCCAAGGGTAGCTTTCCAGTGTCGCAGTAAAGAGTAAAAATTCACTCATAAATACACCAAATGGTGGAAAACCAGCAATGGCTGCCGTACCAATCAATAAACCCCAACCGATGCCAGGGTGATGATAAATAAGCCCTCGAATTTCTGCCATTTTTTGCGTACCCATGACTTGTGCTGCATGACCGACTGTAAAAAAGATGCCTGATTTAATCAACGAATGAACCGTCATATGCAAGAGTGCCGCGAATGCTGCCAAAGGTGTACCGATACCAAAAGCAAAGGTAATCAATGCCATGTGTTCAATGGATGAAAAAGAAAACATGCGTTTAATGTCGCTTTGTTTGTGTAAAGACATCGCAGCGACGAGCAATGAAACCATGCCAAAGCCCATCATGATATGCCCAGCCATATCGGTGTTGGTCGAGCCATCCACCAACATTTTACAACGCACCAAGGCATACAAGGCAAGATTAAGTAATAAACCTGATAATACCGCCGAGACTGGGGTTGGACCTTCACCATGGGCATCAGGCAACCATGCATGCATGGGAACCAAGCCCACTTTGGTGCCATAACCGACCATCAAGAAACAAAATGCAATACTCATCACGGTGGGGTCAAGCTCGGATGCGTGGGCGAAAAGCTGTGTCCACATGAGTGCATCATTGCTATGCCCAAGCACCACCGATGACGTAAAAAAGACCAAGACCGTACCAAACAATGCCAGTGCAATGCCCATGCCGCATAAAATAAAATATTTCCATGCTGCGGCAATGGATGCAGGCGTGCGATACAGTGAAACCAATAAGACTGTTGCCAATGTGGCTAATTCAAGGGAAACCCATAACACGCCAATATTATTGGTGGTAAAGCCCAGTAACATGCCAAATTGAAAGAGTTGATACATACTATGATACAAACGCATACGCCTTTCATTGACGCGTCCAATTTCCAATTCATGTTGCATATAAGGCTTGGAAAAGATGGTGGTCGTCATGCCGACAAAAGCCGTGAGTGCGACAAGAAAAACATTGTAAGCATCCAAATAAAACCAGCCATTCAGTGTTGTGAGTGATTCTTGCCCTAGCACTTGCAGAGCCAGCAAGATACTGAATGTAAACGTCGTTGCGGAAATTAGAATATTGAGCTTTGCCGCACGTTTTGGATTGCGGAGCAAGCCCAATAGGATACCACCGAGCAAGGGTGTTAATAATGTGGCAATAAAGAAATTCATTCGTCATCATCCTTATGAATCAAGGATGCGTTCATGGTATCAATTTCCATGGAATCGAAGGTGTTATTGATATGGAAGAAGAACAAACCAAAAATCAATGCGGCAATCAATACATCAAAGGCAATACCAATTTCAACCACCAGTGGCATACCATTGGTCGCGCCAATGGCTGCGAAAAACAGAGAGTTTTCCACCGCTAAAAAACCAATCACCTGTGTGATGGCTTTTTTACGCGTAATCATCATCAGCATGCTTAATAAGACACATGCCATAGCGATTGCCATGGAATTGCGTGTCATTAAATCAGATAACACTTCAATGGGTGCAATGATATGAAAAGAGAACAACGTCACACCCACTGCAATGACGACAGTCATACCATTGTTCATCAATGGTTCAACTTCACGATGTACATGCAACTTACGAATCGCGCGCCATAACATCCAAGGCAATAATAGCCCCTTGAGTAAGAAAGTCATAATGGCTGAAATATAGAGTTCATGCTCGCCTGTGCTGTATGCGACAACAGCGGCGGTGATAGCAAGCAAGATACCTTGGGCGGCAAACCAGTGTAACACCGAAAGCATGCGATGTTGTGCCAATAGAGCAAAGGAAATCAACAGTGTCAGCGCAGCCAAACCATTAATGACTTGTTGGCTAAAGGCGATGCTCATAGTTGAACCTCCAACATGTAGTGAATCATCATGCCTAGAAATGCGAGTACAAACGCTGTGCCTAAATATTGCGGGACTTCAAACATACGTAATTTAGCAAGGCTGGTTTCCAAGGTTGCAAGCACAATAAACAGCAGTGCTAATTTCAGTATCCAAAAAATGAGTGCCAAAATGATGCCCAAAGCATCAGCCTCAAGGCTTAATCCCCAAGGTATAAATAAATCAATAATTAAGGTCGCAAATAGTAATAATTTTACCATCGAAGCCCATTCCATCAGTGCAAGGTGTCGCCCTGAATATTCAAGTAACATGGCTTCATGAATCATCGTGAGTTCCAAATGCGTGGTGGGGTTATCAATGGGAATACGCCCCGTTTCAGCCACGGCAATCATCAACATTGCTACCAAGGCAAAGGCAATGGAGGGTTGAATCAATAAAGGCGTACTTAAAATATGATGAATCATGGTCGTGAGGTTGGTGCTCTGTGCGCTCAGTGATAATACAAACACACTCATCAACATGGCTGGCTCTGCCAAAGCGGAAAACGTCATCTCTCGGCTTGCGCCCATGCCACCAAAGGCTGTGCCAATGTCCATGCCTGCCAAGGCTAAGAAAAAACGCGCCAAACCTAGCAATGCTACCAATGCAATCACATCCGCAGTCAGGGATAATGGGGTATCGAGCAATAACGAAGGTACAACACTGGCTGCCATAACCGTTGCGGTGAACACGACATACGGCGCAAAGCGAAAAATCCACGAAGCGTGATCGGCTAGAACTACTTCTTTGGTGAATAGTTTGCGAATATTACGCCAAGGTTGCAAGACACCCGCACCGCGTCGATTTTGCAAACGGGCTTTGACAGTTGCCACAAAGCCTGCTGCCAAAGGAGCCAGTAACACCATGAGTATAGCTTGTAAGATTTGAATAAAAATGGAACTCATGCGAATGCCGCCAAAAGAAATAAAACAGTGGCAAAGGTATATGCCAAATAAACATGAATACCACGTTGGTGTTCATGGTGAATTATCTTGGCAATCCAGAGGGTGAGAAGCCCAATAGGTTGATACAAATGCTTCACTGCCATATCAGCAACATGTACCACATATTTTACGCGTGTGGTGAGCAATTTATGTTGATGGCGTTCGGCATGTTCATGTTCATCAGCTTGATAAATATCAGCAAAAATACGGCGTAATGGCTGCGAAAAACTGGTGCCATTGTACTGCATGCGTGCATGGGTATGCGGATTGCCACAACTCCACATTTTACTGCGTCGAATGGTTGTACCTTTGGGATGTAGCCACCAAAATGCCAAGCCTCCAATGGTTAACATGCCTATTAAAGCAATCGGTGCCGAATAGGAGGCATGTTGCGCGTCCACCGGAGTGAGCCACAACCAACTTTGTGATTCACCAGAGGCAAACAATGATATGTGCAGAAGTGCTTGCGGCACATGATCCAAAACGGGAATAAACAAGGCAGGAAACACACCCAGCAATAAACAAAACAGGGCAGGAATTGCCATGCCCAATTTCATCCAGTGATCCACCTCTTTGGCATTGGCGGCAATATCACTGCGTGCATGCCCTAAA
>JAUZQT010000128.1 GCA_030950825.1 Mariprofundaceae bacterium
CACGACAATAACAATGAATGGTCGGCCCTGTCTTTAGCTAATTCTATTTCGAGCTTTAAGCGGGAATGATTTCAGCTTGACCCGCAAGGTCCGTGGAATGTTTTAGACTGATGATCCTGAAATAGGGGAAGATGTAACAATCCCATTCGATATGACGTTTACGACTAACCACCAGATAGCGGCACTGCTTCTCCTTCAACTAGGCAAGGTTCGCTTCGGTTGCAATACCTGCATCCATTACAAGTAATGGATTGGTATCAGTATGCGACGGGTCAAATTAGTGGGCAGGTTGAAATACGACGTAAGGGGTGGGTCAATTTATCTGAGCAAAGGCGGGTCAACTCTGATGAGCGCTGAAGGCCTGACTCGGACTCACGAGATTGTTGAAGAAGGTGGAGAGAGTAAAGTGTCAATATGATACTTGACCCCTTATTATTTGGGGTTCATTTCATAATATTGGCGTAAGAGTATTCTTTATAGTATTATCTGGAGTTCGATTAAGGAGTCTATTATGAATGCTATTTCAGCCAATCAATTAAAAACTCGCGGTGTATCAGTGCTGGTTGAAGGATTAAAGAATGAGCCAGAGGCAATTATTACTGTACGCGGCAAGGATCAATATGTCGTTATGCGCATTGAACACTATCATTATTTGCGTGAAATGGAGCTAGAAGCCGCACTGCTGGAAGCGCGTAGAGATATTGAAAATGGCAATGTAACTCAGGAATCTGCCGAAGCGCACGTCAACAGAGTTTCTTAAAAGATGAGTTACACACTTACATTCACCGCCAGCTACAATCGACGAGCAATAAAATTTCTAAAAAAACACCCTGAATTGAAAAAGCAGTACCTAAAAACATTGCAACTGCTGGAGTTAAACCCACACCACCCTTCTCTGCGCTTGCATGCTTTGGAAGGTCGGCTGACTATCCGTATCTCAAACAACTTACAAGTTTAACTTGCCCGTTCTCATATTCGTTCTGCTATATCCCCTTTCAAAACCTTATAACAGTACTTCGTGACCCATAAAAAAATTAGCATGATTCAGTGAGCAGGTTTTGGAGAACTACTGCACTGTTTAGCTGCTGATAGAGGAAATATGTGGCAATTGAAGCTCATATTATTTCACCTCATTCAACAGCGTAATGAAATTGTAAACAATAGATGCTGTCACTGAATTGTCACACAAATGACATGCTAGTGACATAATCCTTTCTGATAGTAACGCGTGGCTATTGCCAACAAGGAGATGTAAATAATGAAAAAAATACTATATGTTCTCATCGGTGTCGCAATGGCATCGTGTTCATCAAGCTCTAACCCAAATTCAAACTCGGATGGTGTAACCCAAACGGAGGCTCCGAGCGCACTCCAGAAGGTGTTGTCCGGTGTCTCATTTACCGAAACACAAGCACCAGCGGATCAGTATGCGGCTGGTGATACAAATGCCGCATACAATATGTCGATACCCTTTACGGGATCGAAGGTTCGCTTCTCATATAGTGATGGCTCATCCAACGAGTATACCCTTGAACACAAAATGTTATTTCGATCTGATGACGTAATTCCTTTCGGCCCTTATTCAGGCGAATATTATGGTGGCATTGTGGATCGCAATGGCGCTGCGGTTTTGGATTCAACAGCAGCACAGAACCCACACTACGAAGCAGTAAAAGAACGTGCATTAGCTGCTGGTCTGAAAGCAAGCATTGTTGACCAATATGTGGCGGATACACCGGATGGCAGCACATTGATACAAGTGCCGGGGGCAGCGACGTCTGCTACATCAGCAGATCTATCCTACCTGACGCAGTTTGAATATGTTACTTGGAATGGCGCATTGGCGAGCCAATATGGCAATAATCCTATGTTTATTGGTCATAGCGTGTTGAATCAGGATCTAATGACGGGTGTTTTATCTATGAAAAACTTTGATAAGGTTACCTTCGCCTCGGATCAAGGTTTGTGGATTCCATGTGCTGCCTCCAAGTCTCCATGGAATACCCATATCGGATCTGAAGAGTATGAGCCGGATGCAAGAAACTTTTACTTGAATAGTCTGGATGCTGTGGAAAATCCACTGGATTTTTCCAATGGCACTCTGGTTGAGGCTTTTCAGACGAGGTTTCAGATGCCGGAAGCCACACCCTATAATTACGGTTATGTAACTGAAAGCTCAGTGAATAGCGATGGCATAGTAACAGCGGTGAAGCATTATGCGACAGGTCGTTGGGCACGTGAGTTAATTAAAATGATGCCGGATGGTCGAACCTATTACTCTGGTGATGATGGTAAGAGTACAGTGCTCTTTATGGGCGTTGCAGATACGTCTGGGGATCTTTCAGCTGTCACACTTTACGCAGCGAAAGCGACACAAGCTAGTGCTGTTGGCGAGGCAGCCGGCGATGTAACGCTTTCATGGATTAAGCTTGGCCATGCAAGTAATGCTGAAGTCAAGTCGATGATTGATGACGGCATCAACTTTTCTGATATTTTTGATTCATATCTGGAGCCCTTACCTGATAGCGTGACCTCTGATAGTCTGACAGCGGATGGTTATTCACGTGTTTTTAACTACTACCATCCTAACAGTAAGGGCAAAGCGGAGTGGCTGAAATTGAAACAAGGGCAGGAGCAGGCCGCAGCATTCCTTGAGACGCGCCGATACGCTGCTTTGCTTGGTGCTACAAGTGAGTTTACGAAAATGGAAGGCGTGGCTCTGAATGAGGCAGATAAAAAAGTCTATGTTGCCATCTCTTATCAGTATAAAAGTATGAGTGATGGATCTGGAGATATTCAATTTGGCCTTATGGATGCCGGTGCTACTTATGAAATGGCTTTGGCAAATACACAAAAAGATCGCAGTGGAAATAACATCGATAGCGACTGGGTTGCAACCTCCTTTTCGGCCATTTCTGAACTTGTTGGCCAGGATAACCCACGAGATGCCGATACGGGCTCTCGTATTGCAGATGCACAAGGGAATTTCTGTGCTATCAATAAAGTGGCTAATGCTGATAATTTGAAATTCTCAACTACGTGGAGAACGTTATTTATCGGTGAAGATAGCAATTGTCATATTAATAATTTCGTATGGGCATTTAATGTTGATACTCGCACGTTAACGCGCATCCTTTCTCTACCCTTGGGAGCAGAGGCGACAGGTTTGATGGCAGTAGATGACATAAATGGCTTTTCATATATTGGAACCAACTATCAGCATCCGGGTGATTCCGGAGTGGGTGCTCCTCCGGCAGACTTGGTGAACGCTGTGGAAGCAGCAAATCCTGATTTTGCTCCAAGTCGTAACCGTTCAGGTGGAGTCGGATATCTTTATTTGAAAGGTATGCCACGAAACATGTAAATTTACAATACGTTGAGGGGCTTCGCTATCATCGGGAGCCCCTCTTCTTATTAACTGTGCCTAGCTTCGATATTGCTTGATGACACGAGCACTAGCCTCTCTATCTTAATTGTAACTATCCATCTCACCCCTGATTTACTCGATTTTTGCGTTAAATATGCTCATGTGCAGTAGCACACTGCGCGCATTTGCCTTGAAAGCAAGCAAATCAGCGGCAATCTGAACAGCCACATGCTAAAAGCTTTTGAGCCCAGTTTTTTGAAAGGTGCTGAACAGTTACTCTTAATTTAACCTAAATCCTGCAAGTGATAGTGCGTACAGAGTGTGAGATGTTGGTTTATATGGCACATTGAAAGGACGTGCGGACACCATGTTAGTGATGAGTGTCTTTTCTGTATATCAGTTATATCAAGAGCTTGGTCTATGTATGCGCAGAGCCTAGGTTTAAACACAATAGTATGTCATATAGATGTCATATTCATTCGATACTCTCCACCACATACTTAACCCGAGGAGAAGAAATTATGCGTAAGTACAACTCTATTATGTTTGCATCTTTACTGATTAGCGGCGCCTTCGTTGGCCAAGCTCAAGCAAACGATCAAATTCACATTGTTGGCTCATCAACAGTGTATCCATTCGCCAGCTATGTTGCTGAGGAATTTGGAGCAACGACACGTTTCAAGACCCCTGTGATCGAATCCACAGGCTCTGGTGGTGGCATGAAACTATTCTGTGCCGGCAATGGCATGAAGACACCTGATATCACCAATGCATCGCGTCGTATGAAAGGCAAAGAGTTCAAACTGTGTGCAAAAAATGGTGTTTCCGACATTACTGAAGTAGTGATCGGCTTTGATGGTATTGTTGTTGCCCAGAGCAAAAAGAATTCAGATATCAATTTAACGCGCAAAGATATTTTATTGGCTGTAGCTGCTGAAGTTCCGAGTAAAGATGGTTCGAAATTAATTGCTAATCCTTATAAGTTCTGGGATCAAATCAACAGCAATCTTCCACACCGTCCCATTACTTTTTATGGTCCACCAACATCTTCAGGTACACGTGATGCTTTTTCAGACTTGGTCATGAAAAAGCTCACCAAGAAAATGGATGTTTACACCAAGCTTTATAAAGCTGATAAAAAGAAGAATAAAGGTTACAAAAAATATAAAACCATCCGTCAGGACGGTGTGTATGTTCCAAGTGGCGAAAATGATAACCTGATTGTTCAGAAGCTTATCAAAGATAAGAATGCCTTTGGTATCTTTGGTTACTCTTTCCTCGAAGAAAACTCAGACCGTATCTCTGCAGCAACCATTGAAGGCATCACTGCTGAGCCTAGGAATATATCTTCAGGAAAATACCCTGTATCTCGTTCACTATATTTCTACACCAAAAACTCACACGCAAATAAAACTTCCGGCATGTATGACTATGTTAAGATGTTTGTGGGTGAAGGCATGATCGGCGAAGAGGGTAATTTATCTGAAATAGGATTGATTCCACTTCCTGAGGCTAATCGAAATGAGACTCGTAAGCGTGTATCTCATAAAACCAGTCTATCAGCAGATGACTTGAAGTAATTTTGTAGCAGAAAGAAGCATCGAGTCGAGTCGGCCGGATTACTCCGGCCGACTTTTTATTATTTATGGAATATGCCCCATATTTTACAAGTGCTCGCACATCCATAGCGCAAACTTATGATATATATGATATATCTAAAAAAATAACCACCAATAAGGTGTCCAACTATTTTTTCAATGTGCCATATACACCAATATCTCACACTTTGTATGCACGATAACTTGCAGGATCTAGGCATATCACTTTAGCATTTCGAACTCGGAGAATGATTTGAATCATCAAGGGTACCTCATTGAATCTAGCTGACCTTAGCTTCTACTTTATTGCAGGATTACTGCCATTGTCTGCCATGGCTTGGATGCTTGGTCGGAATAAAGCAGTTAGCACTGGCAAACGATGGAATTCTCGCCCATCTCATTACGGTTGGTATAGTGTCATTTGGCTGGCATCTCCAGCTCTTGCCATTGCATTGGTAAGCACAATTTTACATATCACAGGTCTTTACACAGTTTCTGCAATAACATTTCTTCCTGCAAGTTTTCTCGCCGCTGCGGCAGGCCTTTGGCAAGGACTACGTTTACTGCAACCTTCTCTTCGTGCGCGTCAAACTGTTGAAAAAGTCATCCGTGGTTTACTTATCACCGCAGCACTGACATCCATCCTCACCACCATTGGCATTGTGATTGCCATTGCCTTTGAAGCGATTCAGTTTTTTGAAAT
>JAUZQT010000129.1 GCA_030950825.1 Mariprofundaceae bacterium
ATGACACTTAATTTTTAAGGGGTGACGCGCATCACATAAGTGTTATGTTCCGCTTGCTAATCTACGTTTATGGAACCCCTAGACTACACGATGTGTATTTTGGGATTTGTAGGACAATTGTAACTTAGTTTTTAATAAAAGAGAGGAGTGATACGATGAATATAAAATCTATTTTAGCAGCAATGTTTGCCATGCTTTTGATGGCGGGCTTGAGTCTTTCTCCTGCTATTGCAAGTGATGATGATAAAGATAAGGCAGATAAAAGTGACAATTTTACTGTAGCGGCTCCGTTGATTTGTCAGTGTGGTGCAAGCACGCCGCTTGATGTAGCTGTCAATGAGGCCAAAGAAACTTCTGATAAAGCAGATAAGGATAAGTCTGATAAAGATCAAGATAAGGCCGATAAAGATCAGCATGCACAAGATGTTGATGCTGATGAGAATGCCTCTGATGATGATAAAGCTACAGCGCATCAAGATGCCGATGACGCAAAAGATAAAGCAGATAAAGCTGATGACGATAAGAATAAAGCCGATAAAGATTACGGTAAGGCTGTTCAAGATAAAGAAGATGCTGTTTTAGGCGCACCGTGTACGTGTCCAAATGGCTCTACATCTTTCTTTGCGCCAAAAGCTTCGGCCGGTGCTGGTGGAAACACACCGACTTCCGCATTTCGTGAAATTCGCGGTAAATAGTTCAACTACTTAATCTTTAGTTGTTGATTAAATTAGAATAGCGTCTCTTCGGAGGCGCTATTTTTTTGTAAAATAAGCTTGTGATGCATGTTGAATAGTTGTAAGTATTTTTGGTGACCGAACGCACATGTTTGACGGTGAGATAACTTATAATTATCGCTTGATAGACAGATAAAGATCTTTTGGTCTTGTGAGATGAAATATCTACCATGGTTATGCGTATAATTTTAACGGCGAGAGGGTTTATGACTGATCAGCGTGCGATGGCTAATTATACTTTTGGATTTCTGATGCTGCTATCTGGTTTTGCAGGCATTTCTTATGAAATTCTTTATGGGCGAATTCTTGGGAATTTGGTGGGGGATCAGTTCATTGTCTCGTCATCAATTTTGATGACCTTTCTTTTGGGTATTGGTGTTGGTTCCATGTTGGCGCACCGTCTTTGGCGTTGGTTGTGGGCTATTGAAGCTGGTATTGGTTTGTATGGTTTATTGGTTGCATTGAATCAATCAAGTTTAGAATTTGTTGTTTATCATGGCGCAGAGTTCTTGGCAGGAGGGCTTGTGGGGAGTGTCTTGATCTGTGTTGTAATCTTGTTTCTTCCTGCATTTTTGATGGGTTGTAGTGTGCCTTTATTTGCAGGTTATTTGAGCCGTATGAACCAGTCGAAATCGTCAACATCTTTTTCTTGGGTTTACATGGTTTATAATGGCGGAGCAGCTTTAACAGCCTTATTGATTGAGTTTTATTTTATTCGAAGTATGGGCATTCAAGGGACAGTGATAGCCTTTGCGGTTGTAAATATAATTATTGCGATTGTTTTAAAACACAGCTTTGTGGGAGTTGCCAACACGTTAAATGCTGCTGGCAAATCACTGCAGCTAAATGTGGCGCTGTTTGAGTTGCCGAAACGTGTGCTGATTGCTTTGATTTTGGCAAGTATGGCATCGGCTGTTTTTCAGTTATGGATGCTGAAATATTCAGAGCTTATTTTTGGCCCATTTAGGGAGTCTTTTGCGCTTGTTTTATCGCTTATTTTGTTAGGCATTACGGTTGGGTCATGGTGTGTGAAGCGCTTTCAAATGGGTTTTCAAAGCTTGATGTGGATCAACCTTTTGGGTTTATTTTTCCTAATGTTGATGGCTTCTGTGTTGCCTTATATCTATTCGGCGATTTATCCATTAACGGATGATTTTTTCTGGGCAGCGATTCTTTTGAAATGGTGCTTTCTTGTTATGTTAATGTTGCTCCCTGCCGTGACTTTTGGGGCGACGATTCCTGCACTATTATCACATCAGGGTGAGGTAAGTCAGGAATCGGGTGCATTGTTGTTTGTCTCCTCGCTTGCCAATGTTCTGGGTTTTCTGTTGATGGTTTTTGTATTGCATCAGTATTTGGACTATGGCGTTCAGTTGCTTGTGATGGTTGCTTTGGTGATATTGGCACTGTTTGTTTATCAGAAAAAGAGCCTGGTGAGTTGGGTGGTGATGTGCATGTTTGCATTGGCGCTATCGGCTATCTATTGGAAGCAATGGGATGAAGATTTACTTTATTTGAGTTACACGAATTTCAAAGATTCAGAAAAACTGCGTGATTCACGCAAAAACGTTCAATTCCCTGACCGTTACAAGGGTTATCAGGATGTCTTTTCCATTAATTGGATGGATGGGGATCCTTACTTTTTCATTAATGGTTATATCAGCATTCCATTGAATAATCCGTCAGAGAAAATTGTAGGTGGCTTATCAACATTATTTTCACCAAATCTGAAAAACGCGTTGGTCTTGGGCTTGGGTAGTGGCGCAACAGCTTCTACGGTGGGCTTGTTTTTTGAAAAGACGGATGTTGTTGAAATTAATCCCGTGGTGAGGGAGAATCTTTTTCGAATGCGCCAATGGAACTTTGATATTGAGCAGAATCCGCGTGTTAATATTATGGTTGATGATGCCATTCACTTTGTAAAATCGACGAAGAAGAAATATTCGCTAATTTTAAATACGGTGACCACGCCGTTGTATTTTAGTTCCTCAAAATTATATACGAAAAATTTCTTTGATGATATTACAAAGCATTTAAATGATGGTGGCGTATATGTGACATGGATGGATTCGCGTATTGGTGATGAAGGTGCGGATATTATTCTTCGCAGCTTGCAGAAAAGCTTTAATCATTGTGCGCTATCGTACGTAAAAAGCTCGTATTACCTTTTAATTGCTTCAAATGAACCGTTGACGATGCATCAGCAAGATGCTGTATTAAAGCAGCCTGATTTGCGTCGAAACCTGATGGATAAACATGATGTGATGAGTGCATGGCTGCCCTATCATTTGATGACAAGAGATGTGTTTTCATTGATAGGGAACGCTAAAGGCAATATCAATACAGCGGATTACCCTGCTTTAGAGTTTGAGATGGCGCGCCTGCAAAGTACTGGTATTCCTAAATTTAAAAAACGATTGCTCAATCAATTGAGTGCTGAGGAAATAAAGTCGGCGGTGCCTGAGTTGTATGAAGACTTTCTGGGCGCGATATTATTGCAAGCTAGAGATAGGCTAGGAAAATCATCCATTAGGCGCCGTTGGGACAAGCTATTGCAATCTGACGATGTATATACACAAAAGGCACTTGCTGAGTTGAGTCGTCGAAAGGTGCGTATGGAGGTGGATGGTAAAATTCGCAGTCTGCACGCTTATGCTTATCAGCTGATTCAGGTTGGGCGGTATGAAGAGGCCGTCGTTGTTTTAGAACAGGTGGTGGCGCGTGATTCCAAATTTGATAATGCACACTATAATTTGGGTGTTTGTTTTGAGCGATTAAATATGCATGCGAAGGCCTTGGCAGCTTTTGAAAAAGAGTTGGAAGTTGATCCTGATGATGAAGATGTGCGTTATAGGGTTGCACGTTTATTGGTAAAAGAAGGTGCGTATAAGAACTCTTTGACTTATCTCAGCGAACATATTGAGCGCAATCACTTACGCACTGGAAAAGCATTTTTTTATCGTTCCTTGGTTTATAGTAGTTTAGGCTATAAAGCGTTGGCTGAAAAAGATATGGTTGCTGCATTGAAGCTCAGTAAGAAAGAAGTGGGGCTGATGAATTCGCTGCAAACAAAGCAACAAGCAAGGGAGTAGAAGTATTTGTGCATGATATGATGTTGGTATTACTTGACATTATCTTTTATATTTAAGTATGTTATGTTTGTATGTGGCAGTAGTGTGTGAAGTTAGGAGGGGCTGTGGGTTTATTCGCCAGCAAAAATGAAGGTTTAGTGGCAATTGATATTAGCTCGACTGGTGTGAAACTGGTGGAGTTGGCGCGGGTTCGTTCAGGCTATGAGTTGAAGTCAATGGCTATTGTACCATTGCCACGTGATGCGATTGTTGAAAACACAGTGATCGACTCGATGGCCGTATCTCAAGCATTGTTGGATGCGTTGGAAGAAGCGCAGCCCACGACACGCAAAGCGATTATCGCAGTATCGGGCAATGCTGTTATTATCAAGACGGTCGCCATGCCAACGGTGACTGAGTTTGAGCTAGAGACTCAGATTGAATTTGAGGCAGATCAGCATGTCCCCTATGATATTGATGATGTTTATTTGGACTTCCAGATTTTGGGAGTCAGTGCTGAAGATGCGGGTCAGATTGACGTTGTTTTGGTGGCTTGTAAAAGAGAGATTGTAGATGATTATCAACTGGTTTTGAGTGAGGCTGGCCTAGAAAGCCAGTGTGTTGATTGTGCTGTTTTTGCTTTGGAAAATGCTGCAGAAGTGCTTGGTTTGATTGATGCTGATGCTGGGATTGAATCTTTTGATGGGGAAGAAGGACAAGCTATCGGCCTGGTGAATATTGGCGCTAATTTAATGAATATTAATATTCTAAAAAATGGGCAGATGGCGTTTGTACGTGATCAGTTTTATGGTGGTCAGAATCTGACTGAAGAGATTCAGAAGGAACATAGCTTGGGCTACCAAGCAGCTGAAGAAATGAAAAAAGATAGCTTTTCAGACGTTGATTCTGAGGCGGTTGAACGATTTTATATTGGACTAACCTCAGAACTGGTTCGCTCACTTGATTTTTATGCAGCGAATCATGCAGAATTTCCTGTGCAAAAACTATATTTGACTGGCGGAGCATCGTTGATGCCTGATATTGCGACTGAACTGGAGCAACGGCTGGGAATTGAGACGGAAGTTGTTAATCCGTTTGATAAAATTAAGGCGAATAAAAAGAAGTTTGACCGCGGTTATTTAGATCGCCTTGGCCCTATGATGATGGTGCCTATAGGCTTGGCATTGAGGAGTTTTGATACATGATTCGTATAAACCTTCTGCCTTATCGTACGGAACGTCGTAAAAATCAGATATTACAGCATTTAGGGTGGTTTTTCGCCTCATTAACGGTTGTGATTGTGACCCTTGCATTTGTGGATATTTATGGCAATGAGGCCATGAGTGATTTGAAGTTAGAGTTCAGTGTGCTGCAAGCTGAGAATAAGGAACTAAAGAAAAATATAGGTAAAATAAAAGATTTGGATAATCTCCGCGAAGATGTGGAGCGTAAGTTGGAATTGGTGGATGAGCTTCAGCAAGGACGTTTTGAGTCGTTGACAACACTTTGGGCGCTCTCAGAGCTTATTCCCAGTAATGTATGGTTGAGCAGTTTTAATGATCGGGCTGGTGCGTTAAGTATTGCAGGAGTGGGTGAGAGTAATGGGGCTGTAGCAAGCTTTATGAGAGCCCTAGATCAATCCCCTAAATTTGAGAATATCTCGTTGTTGGTCATTTCACGCCAAGAGCTTGGTGGGGTTCCAATTCGAAGCTTTAGCATGACATTGAAGCGCTTAAGCGAGATGCCGCAGGATGACAAGAAATGAATGCAGATGCCTTGAATTTAGAGTTTTTACGTCCGCTGTTGCCTTTTCCTCTGTGGCAAAAAGCAGCAGCTTTGCTTTTTGCTTTACTGGCTCTTATTATAGCTTATTACTTTCTAGTTTGGGAGCCTTTGCAAGAAAATATTGCAAATCAGCAGGCGCAGGTTGACCAAGAACAAAGATTGTTACAGAAAAATAAGAAATTGGCTCAGAACCTGCCAAAGAAGCGAGCAGAGTTTGCAAAACTTGAAAAGCAATTGAAAATTGCATTGAATATGTTGCCTAAAAAATCACAAATCCCAGATTTATTAGAAAACGTGACTTGGGCAGGTAAGGATTCAGGGTTGGAATTTAGTGTGTTTAAGCCGAATGGTGAAAGGCCGCAGCAGCTTTATGCAGAGGTGCCTGTTGATATTAGTGTGAAGGGTACTTTTCGGCAGCTGTTAACTTTTTTAAAGAGGGTGGGTGAAATGCCACGTATTGTAGCTATTAAGAACCTAATGTTGTCTCAAGGTGCTGGTGGTATTTTATCTGTGCAGGGCAATGTAATTACGTATCGTTTTATCGAAAAGGTAACGGGAAAGGGTAAATGAGATGTTAGTTGCTAGCCTGAATAATTCAGGCCAGGAGGCTAAGGTGAATGAAATTCAATTTTTTATGAATAAATCAGGTGGAAATACCATGGGTGGAAAAGACTATTTTGTGAAGAGCTTGGCTTCAGTATGTGCATTTTTTGTAATGTTAATGATGCTATCAGTTTCAGCGCAAGCTGTGCAGATTACTTCGGTAACGCTTCAGAAAACAAATACAGGTGAGTTATTGCAGATTGAAGGTGATGCGATATTGGATTATCAGGTGTTTGATTTGGATGGGCCGCCGAGACTTGTTTTAAGCTTTCCTAGTACAAGTTTGGCTCAGAGTGTGAAGCTATTGCAAGGTATTGGTGGTGGCGTGACGCGTGTCTTTCCTGTGGAGGATGCGGATTCAGTTCGTCTTGAAGTAAGTTTGAGTAAGGTTTTATCATATGACATTGTGGAAAATGAGAATGTTTTACGCGTAACGTTTTCTTCGGGCGTGCTTGAAGATAAAACGGTCACAGGTGAGAGCGCAGTCATTCACGATATAGAGGTACGAGATCGTGGAACCGTAACGGAGTTGGTATTGCGTGGTGAGCATATGGATGCGAATCACAATGCGTTCATGACTGCTGGGAGCCAACAGCTTATTTTGGATTTTTGGGGAGCTGCGTCGCGTTTGACGAAGACGAGCTACCAATATGCAACACAGCGTATTAAAAGTGTTGTTGTGGGGCAGGCAGAGGATCGGGTTCGCTTGGTGGTGAAGCTTTTACCTGTTTCCGGTATGCACCAGCAAATTGAGGCTACAGCGAATGAAATGGTCGTGCGCCTCGGTGGAATTATTGTAAAAAAAGAAGATGTTTTGGAGGTTGAAAGTATTGATTTTCAACCCGATGATCGTATTGCACATGTGATGATTCGTACGGATGGCACTGATCCTATTATTAATGTTCGGGAGCAGGATGATCATGTCGTGATTGATGTAAAAAAAGCGAGCCTTCTTGCAGGGCAAGAGCGCTCTCAAGATGTTAGCGCGTTTCCAGGCCCAGTGCGTCAAATTGATAGTTATCAATTGGGTGAACAGGTTCGTATTGTAGCGCGTTTACGTGAAAAGGTGAGTATAACATCCTTTCAGCAGGGCAATATATTTACCATTAATTTTGAGCCTATAGAATTGGCGATGGCGCGAATGAGTAGTGGGGCTCGCGATCGTTTTGCTTATACAGGGCAAAAAGTCAGTTTTGATTTTAAAAATATTGAAATCAGTAACGCATTAAAACTAATCGCGGAAATGAGTGATTTGAATATTATTATGTCGGACGATGTGTCGGGCACACTAACGATGCGTTTGGTGGATGTGCCTTGGGATCAGGCTTTGGAGCTAATTCTTTCAGCTAGAGGGCTTGGCAAACAAATGTCGGGCAATGTGATGCGTGTTGCGCCGATAGAGGTGCTGAGATCTGAAAATGTTATTAAACTTGAAGCGCAGCATGGTTCACAACAGCTGAAGCCGCTTTTAACCGAATTTATCACCTTGAGTTACACCAAAGTCTCGGATGTGAAAACCATTATTGATGGTGCCTCTGCCAATGCAGCGACCTCTGGAGGGCGTAATAAGGGTTCACAGGCTGATAGCGGCGGACTGTTGTCGTCTAGGGGTAGTTTTTTAATTGATGTTCGAACAAATACGTTAATCATTAAAGATACTGAAGAAGGAATTAATGCCGTTAAACGACTGATTGCAACCATTGATATACCTGTGAAACAAGTGTTGATTGAGGGTCGAATTGTTGAGGCTACGGATAACTTCCAGCGCGATATAGGGTTAAGCTGGGGTGGTCAGTATAATGCTACAACCACCCGTAATTTCCCCAATACGATAGCTATTGGTGGGACTACTGCGACAGGTGGAGCAACGGGGGGCAATGGTTTGCTGGTTGATTTGCCTGCAGCAGCGGGAGCAGGCTCAGGCGGTGCGATTGGTATTGCTTTGGGCTCGTTTACGAATGTATTTAATTTGAATTTGGAGTTATCAGCAGCCGAAGCAGAAGGGGAAGTGAAGATTATTTCAAATCCACGTGTGATTACCACGAACCTTAAATCAGCAATTATTTCACAAGGTGTGGATGTTGCATTTAAAACTGTGAGTCAAAATGGAACGAAAACTGAGTTTAAAAAAGCAAAGTTGGAGCTAAAGGCAACGCCACAAATCACTGCAGATAACCATATTATTATGCAGATAACGATCACCAAAGATACACCCGTTATTAACCTAACTGGCGACGGCACCAATATTAATACAAAGAAAATAGAGACCGAAGTTTTTATGGATAATGGTGAAACGATTGTGATTGGCGGTATTTATACGCGTGACATTAGTAAAGCCAAACAAGGTGTACCAGGTTTGGCCTCGATTCCAATTTTGGGTTATTTATTTCAACGCAATGTGAAACAAGATAATCGTTCAGAACTATTGGTTTTTATAACACCAAAAATTTTAAATACAGTAAGTAAAAGTCGTTGAGGGGATAGGATATGATCAAGTTGGAATTGATAAAATTGTGGCGTTTAGCCTTTGTAATCATCTCTGTATTGCTGCTATCATCGTGTGGTTCAGCACCTTCTGGTGGTGGAACTGCTGCCACTGCTCCTACCTCTTCCGCCACGACACTGGGGGTGCTTTCTTTTACGAATACGGTTCAAACTGCGGCGAGCAGTAGTACGAGCACGGTTACGACAACGGTTATTGATGCGGCTGGCAACCCAGTTGCTGGTGCTATAGTCAGTTTTAATGTGGCGGGTTCTGGGAATATTGTTGCAGGTGCTCTGCAGACAAACGCAACAGTGACAGCTGTATCCAATGCCAATGGTGTTGCAACCGCGATCATCACCTATGATCCAGGTAACCCGCCAACAGTCACAGCAACAACAACAGGGTCAACAGGTGCTGTAGTAACAAGTGCACAAAGTGTAACCGCCCCTCTGGTTGCGGCGACGATTAAACTTTCTAGTCCAGTTACGAGGGGCTTGGTTGCTGATGGAAAAAATGCGTATACAGTGACTGCACAAGTGTTAGATGCTTATTCTACGGGCTTGGTGGGTATGCCGATTAGCTTTAGCAATACAGGATCAGGCTTGGTAATTCTAACATCATCGGCCTTAGTGACGGGTGCTGGTGGTGTTGTGACATTAACAGTGACCGATATCTATACAGCGGATGAGACTGTCAATATTTCTGCAACATCGGGAGCTGTGACGACTTCAGCGGCTCTTAGTCTCACTTTTGTTGGCTCTGGAACAGGCGGTGCTGGCGGTGGTGCCAATGCTGGTAATGTGATTGCAGTGACAGCCAATGTGAATGGAATTCCTGCGGATAGCTATACTTTTGCTACTATTACTGCGGTTGTGACAGATGGGGCTGGCGTAGCAGTTGCGAATTTACCCTTGACGATTACAACTACAGGTTCAGCAGTACCTTCTATCGCGGCGGTCACAACGGATGCTTATGGTAAAGCATCATTCACCATAAAAGATAGCATTGGGGAAACGGTTAAAATAACAGTCTCTGATAAATTGAGTAATGGCGTGTTAAGTCAAATATTTATCCCCGCTGTAGCGAAACTAACGGTAACCGTGAGTAATCCAACCGTTCTTTCCGATGGAACATCCGCAGCTACTTTGGTGATTTCTGCGAAAGATGCCCAAGGGCGCGGTGTAACAGGTGAAACGCTATCTGTTTCTTCGGATAGCTATACAGCGTTTGTGCCCAATATTGCCGTAACGGATCAGGTGGCAGGGCAAGCAACGGTTCAAATTAGAAATACAACATCAGAAATAGTCAATATTACAGTGACCTCACGTAACGGGGGAACACAGCTTGGTAAACCGCAATTTGGAACAGCTGCCGTTACTTTTGTAACGCCGAATATTCAAATTTCAATTCCTGCAAATCAGAACTTCCTTGCTGATGGTACGGCAAAGGCTTTTATCGTTGCAGTTACGGATCAAAATGGTAAACCACAGACAGGTCGTGATGTTACGTTATCCGTGACAGGCTCTGCTATTTTGTCTTCATTAGCAGCCAAGACAGATAACGCAGGAAATTTGGCAGTAACCATTAAAGATACCGCAGCAGAATTGGTGACCTTCACAGTATCTGATTCCATTGGTACATCAACGCGATCACAAAGCATTCAATTTGTTGCATCAACTCCCACACAGCTTGTTGTCGATGCAAATCCCTTAACGGTTACGCCTGATGGTGTAACAAGCGCTGCTATTACGGCAACGGTGCGGAATGCTGCTGGGCAGCCAGTACAAAATGCCTTTGTAGCCTTATCAACCACGGATCCGTATGCATTATTGGCGCAAAGTACATTTTTGACCAATATTTCAGGGCAAGTTTTTGCAACTGCTGTTTCCAATTCAGTAACAACAGCGACGATTACAGCGACGCTAACAAAAAACGCCAGTCAAACAGGCTCTAGGGTCGTAACCTTTGAGCAGCCAGTTGGGATTCTGAATTTAACATCCGATAAAGTATCAGTGGCGGCGGATGGGGGATCCATCGCGACGATTACCGCAGAGGTGCTGGATGCTGGCAGTGCGCCACTAGTAGGCAGAATCGTTACTTTTACAAATACGGGTAATGCAACGCTTGTTGTGGCAACAAATGTAACGGATGCTGCAGGTCGTGTAGTAGTGACATTGAAAGATTCTTATGCTGAGGTTTCAACCGTGGCGGCGAGCATTGCAGGCTTTAGCCAAAATTTAGCGGTTACGTTTAATCCAGTTGTTGCCAATATTCAATTGGCAGCACCTGTAACAACAGGTCAAATTGCGAATGGTACAGCTTCATACACTGTGATAGCGAAGCTTGTTGATAAGAATAGTCTGCCTATTCAAGGGCAGCCGTTGACGTTTAATATTAGTGGATACTTAGGGCTTGTGATAGCCAACCCTCAGCAAGGTATTTCAGACAAAAATGGTATTGTAACGACAGTAATTACTGATGTAAGTGCTGCCAATGACACTGTAACTGTGGGCGCGTCTTCTGGTTTGGTAAATGCTGGAAGTTCGGTTCGGGTTGCCTTTATTGGTTCAACAACAGCGGCTGGCGGTGGCGGTATTTCTACAGGCAATATCATTACGGTGAGCAGTAATGTTGATAATTTGCCAGCCGATAATTATGTGACAGCGACTATCAATGTGAATGTGTTAGATCCCTATCAGGTTGCAGCAGCGAATGTTCCGATGACACTGACTGCATTGAATGTCACAGGGGGTATTGATCCCGCAGTCACGATTAACCCCGCAGGCTCTAGCAATACGGATATTTATGGCAATGTATCGTTTACTGTAAAATCTTTGTCACCAGGAAGCTTTACACTGAAAGTTAGCGATGGCACATCTTCTAGTACATTATTGCAAACATTTATTCGCGCTGTCAATACTATTTCAGTCAATCCCGTTCCGAAAACCTTATTAGCCGATGGTGTATCAACTTCGTTGATTAGTATTGTTGTCAAAGATGCTTATGGTTTTGCGGTGACCAATGAAAAACTTATTGTTGCGGCTTCAGGTGCAGGGCAGGCTTCTGTAGGTGCGGTTGTAACGGATGCTAGTGGTACTGCAAGTATTACTGTGAAAGATGCTGTTGCAGAAACGGTGACGATTGATGTTTATAGTAGGAATGGAATTTTAGGTTCGGGCTTGGTTCAACATGGAACTGCAAAGGTTTCATTTGTGACATCAAATATTCAAATTATTATATCTCCTGCAGGTGCATTGAAGGCTGATAATTTGACAAATAATCTAGCACTGACAGCGCCTGGTGCGGCAGCAGGCCGCATTTTCAACTTAGTTTTGACAGGTTCGGCACAGGCTACAGCGGCGCTTTCAACGAATGTTGGTGTTGTTACAGCCGCAGGTGATATTTATACAAGCGAAATCGGTGGTGTGCCTATTACCATAAAAGATACCGTTGCCGAAACTTTGACCTTAATAGTGACCGATGATTTGGGGGCAAATACAGCATCATCAAGCATTCAATTTGTGGATGGTGCCGCTGATAGTGTTGTTATGATTGCAACGCCTGCAAATGTTGCACCTGATGGTCTAAGTACAGCAACGATCACTGCACAAGTGACTGCAAAAGGTGCAGCCGTAGCCAATGCAGTTGTTGATTTCTCGATTAATACTGTAGCATCTCCAACAGCAGTTCTTTCCGCATCACGTGTTTTAACTGATACCGCAGGTGTAGCAAAAGTTACGATTACCAATACGACAGCTCAGATAACAGATGTTTATGCTACGTTATCGTTGAATGGCAATATTCAGAAATTTACGAGCATTGTGTTTGAACAGCCAGTTGCCTCACTAGCCTTGGTGAGTGATGTGACGAGCTTGATTACAGATAGTTATGCGAATATCAGTGCGACTATTTTGGATGGTAATGGTCAACCTTTGGTTGGTCGTACTGTTAGCT